>NZ_JUMS01000042.1:0-114800 GCF_001059415.1 Enterobacter sp. 940_PEND | reverse complement strand
TGACGGCAGATTTACAGTCTGCTCCCTTTGGCCGCTCGGGAACCCCACCACGGGGTAATACTTTTTACTGGCCTGCTTCCTGCTGGAAGCGGGGCGCATCATATCAAATGAGGCGCCCCTGTAAAGCATTCCTTTAGGGAAATGAAGCTGTTTGCCTGCTTTTTATCCGTAAAGGCGCAAAGCTAATCAATTCATTTTCCGAAAGATTAAAGAATGATGGTTCTGTTGCCGTAGACAAAGACACGCTGCGCCAGTACCTGATACAGCGCACGGCTCAGCACGTTCTTCTCAACGTCACGCCCTGCACGCATCATGTCCTCGGCCGTGTAGGTGTGATCCACGTGAATCACGTCCTGCATGATGATTGGACCTTCGTCCAGGTTGTCATTCACGTAGTGTGCGGTTGCACCGATGATCTTCACGCCGCGCTCGTACGCCTGGTGGTAGGGACGCGCGCCAATAAAGGCTGGCAGGAACGAGTGGTGAATGTTGATGATCTTGTTCGGGAAACGCGCCACGAATGAAGGCGTGAGTACGCGCATATATTTCGCCAGTACCACGTAGTCCGGGTTATGCGCTTCAATGGCCTGCGCCATCAGATCGTCGTGTTCTTCACGGGTATGACCTTCGTGGCTAACCAGCTCAAACGGAATATCAAAACGCTCGACCAGCGTGCGCAGCGTCTCATGGTTGCCAATGACGGCAGCTATTTCCACGTCCAGACCGCCGTAGTTTGCTTTCATCAGCAGGTCGCCCAGACAGTGTGCTTCTTTTGTCACCAGGATCACGATGCGGCGTCGACCGGCTGGGGTCAGCTCGCGTACGGAACCTTCCGGAAGCGCGCTGTCGAGATCGGCAAGCAGGGTGGTGTCGTTGAAAATACCTTCGAGTTCGGTACGCATAAAGAAGCGGCCGGTACGGTGGTCAACGAACTCGTTGTTCTGCACGATATTCAGTTCATGTTTGTAGCAAATGTTGGTAATTCGTGCGATCAGTCCTTTTTGATCGGGACAGATGGTGCGCAGAACTTTACGTTGTAATGATTGCATCGCCGGGAAATCCTGTTTGTATTTGCGAAGTCTGGGTTGTCAGGCATTACTGCCCGCAACACTTTTTAAATTTTTTACCTGAACCACACGGGCAGGGATCGTTACGACCAAACTGTGGGCGCGTTCCGTCAATATAATACCACTGCCCGCTTTCCTTTAAGAACCGGGAACGCTCGATAATGGCACCAGGTTTATTATTCTCGGTAAAACGAGCAACAAAGCTGACGTAACCTTCATTAACATGGCTGCCCGTTGAGGATTCATAGACGGTAAGGCCGAGCCACTGCGTGTTCGCGAAGCCGGCTTCGATGTCCTGTCTGAATTCGGCAGCCTGGCAGGAGGGATGCCAGGTTTTAATCAGGTAGTCTGCGTCTTTGATCACAAAAGCAGTGTAACGTGAACGCATGAGGTGTGACGGGTCTGGTGCAACCTGATCGCCAGACAGATATCGCTGGCAACATAGGCTATACTCCAGAGCGCTACCACAAGGGCAGAGTTGAGACACGATTCTCTTCCTGGAACAAATAATAAAGGCGTAAAACGCTTCGGGTAGCACTATGTTAACTGAGCTGTTGCGTTGACGCTATGTCAGGAATCCAGGGGAAGTAAAACAGGGCTAATGAGAAAGGTTAAAATTGGACTGGCGCTGGGCTCAGGTGCAGCCCGGGGATGGTCGCACATCGGCGTGATTAATGCCTTAAACAAGATGGGCATTAACGTAGATATTGTCGCAGGTTGTTCAATAGGATCGCTTGTCGGCTCCGCTTACGCGTGCGGGAAGCTTCCGGAACTCGAGACTTGGGTGCGTTCCTTCAGCTACTGGGACGTCCTGCGTCTGATGGACCTTTCGTGGCAGCGGGGTGGGCTGTTGCGCGGCGAACGCGTCTTTAACCAGTTCCGCCAGGTGATGCCTCTCGAAGACTTTACTGATTGTCAGATGCCCTTCGGCGCCGTCGCGACGAACCTCAGCACGGGACGCGAACTGTGGCTAACCGAAGGGGATATCCATCTTGCCGTGCGCGCCTCCTGCAGCATGCCGGGGCTCATGGCGCCTGTCCCACACAACGGTTACTGGCTTGTCGACGGTGGCGTCGTGAATCCGGTTCCCATCTCTCTGACCCGTGCAATGGGGGCGGATATCGTAATTGCCGTCGACCTGCAGCACGACGCCCACCTGATGCAACAGGACCTCATGCCGGTAAATCTCCAGAGCGAAGATGCAGAGGGCGAGAAACTGGCCTGGCATGAGCGCCTGCGCGGCAGAATCGGGCGCATGGCCGCGCGACGCTCGGTTGCCGCGCCGACGGCGATAGAAATCATGACCACGTCAATCCAGGTTCTGGAGAACCGCCTTAAGCGCAATCGTATGGCAGGCGATCCGCCAGATATTCTTATTCAGCCTTACTGTCCGCAAATCTCTACTCTTGATTTCCATCGGGCTGAGGCCGCCATCGCAGCGGGCTCGTTAGCCGTCGAAAAGAAAATGGACGAATTGTTGCCTTTTGTGCAAACAGCACGTTAAGCACCTTTTTTTGACTACTTCAGCAAAATCTGACAGGCGATAGTGCCGATCGCATGCCACTATTTAGTTACTGTCAGCCAGGGGAGGAACCATGACGCAGCCATTGGCCGGAAAACACATTTTGATTGTAGAAGACGAGCCCGTTTTCCGATCGCTACTGGATTCGTGGTTATCCTCGCTGGGAGCAATCACTTCACTCGCTGAAGATGGTATCGACGCCCTGGAAAAAATGATCAGCATTACGCCCGATTTGATGATTTGCGACATTGAGATGCCGCGCATGAATGGACTGAAGCTGGTTGAACATCTGCGTAACGAAGGCAACCAGACGCCGATTCTGGTGATCTCTGCCACAGAGAATATGGCGGATATCGCCAAAGCATTGCGTCTTGGCGTCCAGGATATTCTGCTTAAGCCGGTCAAGGATCTGAACCGGCTGCGAGAAACGGTCTTAGCGTGCCTTTATCCAAATATGTTTAATTCCCGGGTAGAGGAAGAGGAGCGTCTTTTCCAGGACTGGGATGCACTGGTGAGTGATCCTCCTGCTGCGGCGAAACTGTTGCAAGAACTTCAGCCGCCCGTACAGCAAACTATTTCACACTGCCGCGTAAATTATCGCCAGCTGGTGGCGGCTGACCAGCCGGGACTGGTGCTGGATATCGCACCATTATCTGATTCCGACCTTGCGTTTTATTCTCTGGATGTCACCCGTGCGGGGGATAATGGCGTATTAGCCGCGTTACTTCTTCGTGCGCTATTTAATGGTTTGCTGCAGGAACAGTTATCGCATCAGGGACAACGGCTGCCGGAGTTAGGCAGTTTGCTTAAACAGGTAAACCAGCTTTTTCGTCAGGCTAATTTGCCCGGACAGTTCCCGCTGCTGGTCGGCTATTACCACAGCGGTTTAAAGAATCTGATCCTCGTCTCAGCGGGTCTCAACGCTTCACTGAATACCGGTGAACATCATATTGAGGTGAGTAACGGTGTGCCGCTTGGGACATTGGGTACGGCGTATCTTAATCAAATTAGCCACCGCTGTTCCTCCTGGCAGTGCCAAATTTGGGGCGCCGGGGGACGGCTGCGCTTAATGTTGTCCACGGAATAAGCAATTGGATCTTAATTTTAAGATTGCTTTACCTGTGTTTTACGGGGAGTGCTACTATCGCTGCCCAGTTTCATGCGTATTTATCCTAATTGATCGGCAACGCGTTCTTTTCAGACCCGAACTGCGGGGCGAGGCTGATATACTCAACGCGTTATTTATTGCATAAAAGTTCAAAACTTGAACAGCTCAGGAGAATTTGAATGGCTGCCCTAAATTCGAAAGTCAGAAAGGCCGTCATCCCGGTAGCGGGATTGGGGACCAGGATGTTACCAGCAACTAAGGCAATTCCTAAAGAGATGCTGCCTCTGGTTGATAAGCCATTAATCCAGTATGTCGTTAATGAATGTATCGCAGCCGGCATCACTGAAATTGTGCTGGTTACGCATTCATCAAAAAACTCTATCGAAAACCATTTCGATACAAGCTTTGAACTTGAAGCCATGCTGGAAAAGCGTGTTAAGCGTCAGCTGTTAGAAGAAGTTCAGTCTATTTGCCCGCCGCACGTTACCATTATGCAGGTTCGTCAGGGCCTGGCTAAAGGTCTGGGCCACGCTGTGATGTGTGCACATCCTGTTGTAGGTGATGAGCCTGTAGCGGTAATTCTGCCTGACGTAATTCTGGACGAATACGAATCCGATCTTTCTCAGGATAACCTTGCTGAGATGATCAAACGTTTCGATGAAACCGGCAGCAGCCAGATCATGGTTGAGCCTGTTGAAGACGTGACGGCATACGGTGTGGTTGACTGCAAAGGCGTTAACCTTGAACCGGGCGAAAGCGTGCCAATGGTTGGCGTGGTAGAGAAGCCTAAAGCCGACGTAGCGCCTTCAAACCTGGCCGTTGTAGGTCGCTATGTCCTGAGCGCTGAAATCTGGCCTCTGCTGGCGAAAACGCCTCCAGGAGCGGGGGATGAGATTCAGCTGACGGATGCCATTGATATGCTGATCGAGAAAGAGACCGTTGAGGCTTACCATATGAAAGGTAAGAGCCATGACTGCGGTAATAAGCTTGGTTATATGCAGGCGTTCGTTGAATATGGTATTCGCCACAATACTCTTGGTGAAGAATTTAAAACCTGGCTCAAAGAGAGCGTAGGTATTAAGAAATAAGCCACGGTTACATATGTCCGAAACCGGTGAGGCGCTGCCCACCGGTTTTTTTATGCCCTAAACACTTCTGAAACCTGTCTCTAAGTACAGTTATTAAAATTGCCAAATAATGCTTTATGACAGAGTGTAAGGGGTTGTTTGCGACAAATTTAGGTTAAAAAAAATCCCGCATTACGCGGGATTTTTCTGAATACGGTTGGATTAATCCTTGATCAGGAAGTCGTCCAGCTGTTTGCCTTGTTCGTCCATGGCTTTCTTGATAACAGCAGGAGTGCGGCCCTGGCCAGTCCAGGTTTTAGTTTCGCCGTTCTCGTCAACGTAGCTATATTTAGCAGGACGAGCAGCACGCTTGGCTTTAGTACCGGTTTTAGCTGCAGCCATGCTGTTCAGCAATTCATTTGGATCGATACCATCAGCAATCAGCATTTCACGATATTGCTGCAGTTTACGAGTACGTTCTTCGATTTCAGCAGCAGCTGCGCTTTCTTCTTCACGACGTTCATTAACTACAACTTCTAATTTTTCCAGCATTTCTTCAAGCGTTTCGAGGGTGCATTCTCTTGCCTGCGCACGAAGAGTACGGATGTTGTTCAGAATTTTAAGTGCTTCGCTCATTGTAGTAATCTCAAACTTATAATGGGGGGTGGTTTGTTGACCTAATAATAGAGCCATAAATTCAGTTGTGCAATAGCCAGGAATGTAAGGAATTCAAAAAATACTAAATAATGCCGCTATTATTAATTACGCTAACTTAAATTTCATCACCCAACAGTCTCGTTTGTTATCAGCTAACCCGGCTGGACCCGGTCGATTGCATCTTTTTTTTGTGACATTTACCGCAGGAATTATAGTTGCGGCGGAGAAATATCAGCCTTTTGTATTAGTTCCCCACCGTGATGTTAAGACTGTAATAGTTAATAAATAGTGAATTTTAAAGAACGGGGATTCCACTATAAAAAGCAGTGTTATGTTTGGCTGAACATATAACATATTGGCCGGGCAGAAGGAGTTTACTTCATGTTTTAACGGGCTATTTTCATGAAAAGAAGGTCGTGAACTCCACGCTGAAACGCTTCTTCTGTGTGCTGCATCGCTGATGACCAGACAAATTATGGTACAATGAATCATCGGGAATATTACACATTGATTAGGGTTTTACGGCCAATGGCACAACTTTATTTCTACTATTCGGCAATGAATGCCGGGAAATCCACCGCGTTGCTGCAATCCTCGTACAATTACCAGGAGCGCGGGATGCGTACCGTTGTCTATACGGCTGAAATTGACGATCGCTTTGGCGCAGGGAAGGTGAGTTCCAGAATAGGGCTCTCGTCGCCTGCCAGACTGTTTAACCCGAAAAGCGATCTGTTTGAGGACATTCGTACAGAACATGCTTTGCAGCCCATTCACTGTGTTCTGGTAGATGAAAGCCAGTTTCTGACGCGTGAACAGGTTCATGCCCTTTCAGAGGTGGTCGATGAGCTTGATATTCCCGTGCTGTGTTATGGCCTGCGTACGGATTTCCGCGGTGAGCTCTTTGCTGGTAGCCAATATTTGCTTGCCTGGTCGGATAAGCTTGTCGAATTGAAAACAATCTGCTTCTGCGGTCGCAAAGCCAGCATGGTGCTTCGTCTCGACCAGGCCGGGAAACCTTATGCAGATGGCGAGCAGGTGGTGATAGGCGGTAATGAACGCTATGTTTCAGTCTGTCGTAAGCATTATAAAGAAGCGTTGTCTGTAGGCTCGCTGACGGCGATTCAGCACGACAACAGGAAATAACGCCGGCCTTGTTATACAGACATAAAAAAACCCGCCATAAAGGCGGGTTTTTTCTTCTACTTTCAATTAAGCGCTTTTCTTCGCTTTCTTGTCAGCTTTGATGACAGGAACTTCTGTTTTCACAGCGGCAACGTCACCTTCTTTGAACTCACGACCGTAGAAGGTATCCAGCAGAATCTGTTTCAGCTCGGAGATCAGTGGGTAGCGCGGGTTAGCACCAGTACACTGGTCATCGAATGCATCTTCAGACAGCTTATCTACATGAGCGAGGAAGTCAGCTTCCTGAACGCCTGCTTCACGGATAGATTTAGGAATACCCAGCTCAGCTTTCAGGCTTTCCAGCCATGCCAGCAGTTTCTCAATCTTCGCAGCAGTACGGTCACCCGGTGCGCTCAGACCAAGGTGGTCTGCGATTTCAGCGTAACGACGACGCGCTTGCGGACGGTCATACTGGCTGAAAGCAGTCTGCTTGGTTGGGTTGTCGTTAGCGTTATAACGGATAACGTTGCTGATCAACAGGGCGTTCGCCAGACCGTGAGGAATGTGGAACTGAGAACCCAGCTTGTGCGCCATAGAGTGGCAAACACCCAGGAAGGCGTTCGCAAACGCGATACCGGCGATGGTTGCTGCACTGTGAACGCGTTCACGTGCTACCGGGTTTTTAGACCCTTCGTTGTAGGACGCTGGCAGGTTTTCCTTCAGCAGTTTCAGAGCCTGCAGAGCCTGACCGTCAGAGAACTCAGATGCTAGCACAGAAACGTAAGCTTCCAGGGCGTGAGTTACCGCATCCAGACCACCGAACGCACACAGTGATTTCGGCATCTCCATGACCAGGTTCGCATCAACGATAGCCATGTCTGGGGTCAGTGCATAGTCAGCCAGTGGATATTTCTGACCTGTTGCATCGTCCGTTACTACTGCGAATGGCGTAACTTCTGAACCGGTACCGGAAGTGGTGGTTACCGCGATCATTTTCGCTTTTACGCCCATTTTCGGGAACTTGTAGATACGTTTACGGATGTCCATAAAGCGCAGCGCCAGTTCTTCGAAGTGGGTTTCAGGATGCTCGTACATGACCCACATGATTTTCGCGGCGTCCATTGGGGAACCACCACCCAGTGCGATAATCACATCTGGTTTGAAGGAGTTAGCCAGTTCAGCACCTTTACGCACAACGCTCAGGGTAGGGTCAGCTTCAACTTCAAAGAACACTTCAGTTTCAACGCCAGCCGCTTTCAGTACAGAGGTGATCTGGTCAGCGTAGCCGTTGTTGAACAGGAAACGGTCAGTCACGATGAGCGCACGTTTGTGGCCATCAGTAATCACTTCATCCAGCGCGATTGGCAGTGAGCCACGGCGGAAGTAGATAGATTTCGGAAGTTTGTGCCACAACATGTTTTCAGCTCGCTTAGCAACGGTTTTCTTGTTGATCAGGTGTTTTGGACCAACGTTTTCAGAGATGGAGTTACCACCCCAGGAACCACAACCCAGAGTCAGGGAAGGTGCGAGTTTAAAGTTGTACAGATCACCGATACCACCCTGAGAAGCAGGGGTGTTAATCAGGATACGTGCAGTTTTCATCATCTGACCGAAGTGGGCAACGCGTTCTGGCTGGTTGTCCTGGTCGGTGTACAGACAAGAAGTGTGACCGATACCGCCCATGGCAACCAGTTTCTCGGCTTTCTCTACCGCGTCTTCGAAATCTTTCGCACGGTACATGGCAAGCGTTGGAGACAGTTTTTCATGTGCAAACGGCTCGCTTTCGTCGACAACTTTCACTTCACCGATCAGGATTTTGGTTGTTGCCGGAACGGTAAAGCCTGCGAGTTCAGCAATTTTGTAAGCCGGCTGACCCACGATAGCAGCGTTCAACGCGCCATTTTTCAGGATAATGTCCTGAACGGCTTTCAGCTCTTTGCCCTGCAGCAGGTAGCCGCCGTGGCTGGCGAAACGTTCACGAACAGCGTCGTACACGGAATCGACAACAACAACAGATTGTTCAGATGCACAGATCACGCCGTTATCGAAGGTTTTAGACATCAGTACAGACGCAACGGCACGTTTGATGTCAGCGGTTTCGTCGATAACAACAGGGGTGTTACCCGCGCCCACACCGATTGCTGGTTTACCGGAGCTGTAAGCGGCTTTAACCATGCCAGGACCACCGGTCGCCAGGATCAGGTTAATGTCCGGGTGATGCATCAGCGCATTGGAGAGCTCAACGGAAGGTTGGTCGATCCAGCCAATCAGATCTTTTGGTGCGCCAGCAGCGATCGCCGCCTGCAGGACAATATCTGCCGCTTTGTTGGTCGCGTCTTTCGCACGTGGGTGTGGAGAGAAGATGATTGCGTTACGAGTCTTCAGGCTAATCAGTGATTTGAAGATAGCTGTAGACGTTGGGTTAGTTGTCGGAACAATACCGCAGATGATGCCGATAGGTTCAGCGATGGTGATGGTACCGAAGGTGTCGTCTTCGGACAGGACGCCACAGGTTTTCTCATCTTTATAGGCGTTGTAGATATACTCGGAAGCAAAGTGGTTTTTAATCACTTTATCTTCCACGATACCCATGCCGGATTCGGCAACGGCCATTTTAGCGAGAGGGATTCGAGCATCTGCAGCAGCCAGTGCGGCCGCGCGGAAGATTTTATCAACCTGTTCTTGGGTGAAATTGGCATATTCACGCTGGGCTTTTTTAACGCGCTCGACGAGGGCGTTCAGTTCAGCGATATTAGTAACAGCCATAATGCTCTCCTGATAATGTTTAAACTCTTTTAGTAAACCAGCGCTCGATACGTCACACAGTATAGACAGAGCCGATACGACTTGCGTAACACAAAGTAAAACAAAGAGTTACTTTATGCGTCAGCACACTAATTTACTAAAAGAGCCTTACCTTAGCATCATCCCTTTTTGTCAGGTGATCTCCCTGGGGGCGTAACCAAGATTACTCACTTCTGAGTACGGAAATCATGATCTGCGTCAATTTTCCCCCAAGCTGATACCTTTCAGCAGGGTTATTTCGTTGAGGTTTTTCAAGTGTTAAATAATTACGTAAGTAATGGAAGTGGCGCTGTCATTGATTATACATATATTTAACATCCTGAAATGGTAACGTTTTGCCGCAGATTTCGAGTGAAGTATGCTAATAAAAAGGGTATCTTCAGCGCGATTTCTCATGACAAATTGTCAGGCCCGGGCATGTGTATAAGCGGAGCAAAACGTGATTCAAACGCTCTTTGATTTTCCAACGTATTTTAAATTTTTTATTGGTTTGTTTGCCCTGGTCAACCCGGTGGGGATCATTCCTGTCTTCATTAGTATGACGAGTTATCAGACGGCGGCGGCCAGGAATAAGACCAACCTCACCGCTAACCTGTCAGTAGCTATCATCTTGCTCACCTCCCTTTTCCTGGGTGACGCCATTCTCCAGCTCTTCGGGATTTCGATTGACTCGTTCCGCATAGCGGGTGGGATCCTGGTCGTGACCATCGCCATGTCAATGATCAGCGGTAAGCTAGGCGAGGATAAACAAAACAAGCAGGAGAAGTCAGAAACTGCCATCCGCGAAAGTATTGGCGTGGTGCCGCTGGCCTTACCGCTCATGGCTGGCCCTGGCGCCATCAGTTCAACCATTGTCTGGGGCACGCGTTACCATAGCCTGATGCACCTGATTGGCTTTTCCGTTGCCATTGCACTTTTCGCGCTGTGCTGTTGGGGAGTATTCCGCATGGCACCCTGGCTGGTGCGACTGTTGGGGCAGACGGGCATTAACGTCATAACGCGTATTATGGGCCTGCTGTTGATGGCGTTAGGGATTGAATTCATCGTTACAGGAATTAAAAGCATTTTCCCCGGTTTGCTGCACTGATATTTCGTATGAAAGAACGGAGCCACGGCTCCGTTTTTTTACGTCATTATCAGTAAATCCTATAACTAAAGTTGAAATGCTCACATATCATAATAAATTCTACTAATAATGTTCATTGGTTGTATTTCAATGAGTTATTAATTTCCGCCAAACCCGCCTGCGCAGAAAACCTTCGATCGAACTGTTATTTTACTCACATGATACTCTGGGGCTTGCTGAGAGATAACCGAAATGATATTAGTAAATTCAACATTCCCCTAGATGAATGTGCTAAATAATAACCAGTTGTTAAATTTTCATACAAAATCACTCGATGATAGCGCAGCGACGCGCTTGTAGAGAAAATTTTCTCTATCCTATTGAATGTCATATTTTTTTAGTGGCATTCAATGTCCGGCAAGGCTGCCCTCAACGATGCGGTACTCACCGTAAAAGAGAATTGCTTAACAAATTTGCAAAATGTATTGGCGCGCGTTTACGCCATTTGATACTTTCCGGCCTAATATTTTGCAGCATAAAACAAGCAGATGAGAATTATTTTCATATGGTTCTCTTCTCAGATATCCAGCGCAGGTCTCAAACAGGGGAGGCCTGTAACGAATCGACGCAAGACGGCCATACGAGCGGTCAGTAATAAAAAAGTCGGTGATAGCAAGCAGTAAAAGAAGAACCTGACAGCAGCAAAAAAAACTCCTGCGCTGTACAGGCCCCAACAGGGGATTACACAGCTGGCGAAGGCCAGTCATTATAATGAGTGGAGTACCAACACAATGTCCATCATCACAAAAAAAAATCTGGTAGCGGCGGGGATTTTAACTGCGCTAATCGCGGGCAACGCTGCAATGGCTGCGGACGTTCCTGCAGGTGTTCAACTGGCGGAGAAACAGACGCTGGTGCGTAACAACGGTGCGGAAGTTCAGTCTCTTGACCCGCACAAAATTGAAGGTGTCCCTGAGTCTAACGTTAACCGCGACCTGTTCGAAGGCCTGCTGGTGACAGACGTAGACGGCCACCCGGCACCGGGTGTAGCAGAAAAATGGGAAAACAAAGATTTCAAAGTCTGGACATTCCATCTGCGTAAAGATGCGAAATGGTCCGACGGTACACCGGTTACGGCCGAAGATTTCGTTTATAGCTGGCAGCGTCTGGCGAATCCAACCACCGCCTCTCCGTATGCGAGCTACCTGCAATATGGCCACATTGCCAATATTGATGACATCATCGCGGGCAAAAAACCTGTAACCGATCTGGGCGTAAAAGCGATCGATGCCAATACCTTTGAAGTGACGTTGAGCGAACCTGTTCCGTACTTCTATAAGCTGCTGGTTCACCCGTCCGTCTCTCCGGTACCAAAATCCGCTGTGGAAAAATTTGGTGAAAAATGGACGCAGCCTGCCAATATCATCACCAATGGTGCCTATAAGCTGAAAGACTGGGTGGTCAACGAGCGTATGGTCCTTGAGCGTAACCCACAATACTGGGACAACGCTAAGACCGTTATTAATCAGGTTACCTACCTGCCAATTTCGTCCGAAGTGACTGACGTTAACCGCTACCGCAGCGGTGAAATCGACATGACCTATAACAACATGCCGATTGAACTGTTCCAGAAACTGAAAAAAGAGATCCCTAAAGAAGTTCACGTCGATCCGTACCTGTGCACCTATTACTATGAAATCAACAACCAGAAAGCACCGTTCACCGACGTACGTGTCCGTACCGCGCTGAAGCTGGCACTGGATCGCGATATCATCGTGAACAAAGTGAAAAACCAGGGCGATCTGCCGGCGTACAGCTATACCCCGCCATACACCGATGGCGCAAAACTGACCGAGCCAGAGTGGTTCAAACAGACTCAGGAACAGCGTAACGCAGAAGCGAAGAAACTGCTGGCCGAAGCGGGCTACACCGCAGATAAGCCGCTGACCTTCAGCCTGCTCTACAACACTTCCGATCTGCACAAAAAACTGGCTATCGCCGTCGCCTCAATCTGGAAAAAGAACCTGGGCGCGAACGTCAAGCTGGAGAACCAGGAGTGGAAAACCTTCCTCGACAGCCGCCATCAGGGCACCTTTGATGTGGCTCGTGCTGGCTGGTGTGCGGACTATAACGAACCGACCTCCTTCCTGAACACCATGCTGAGCGACAGCTCGAACAACACCGCTCACTATAAGAGCCCGGCGTTCGACAAGCTGATTGGCGACACGCTGAAAACCACTGACGAAGCACAGCGTAAAGAACTGTACTCTCAAGCAGAGCAGCAGCTGGATAAAGATTCCGCGATCGTTCCGGTTTACTACTACGTTAACGCCCGTCTGGTGAAACCGTGGGTAGGTGGGTATACCGGTAAAGACCCGATGGATAATATCTACGTTAAAAACTTGTATATTATCAAGCATTAATGGCAATGAGTGGGGCGGGCGTGCTCGCCCCACGGTGTCTAACCAACGTCACATAATATAGGCACACGCCAGAAGGTACGGGCAATGTTGAAATTTATCCTACGTCGCTGTCTTGAAGCGATTCCAACGCTATTTATTCTCATCACGATTTCCTTCTTCATGATGCGCCTTGCGCCGGGAAGTCCATTTACCGGTGAGCGTACGCTGCCGCCTGAAGTCATGGCGAATATCGAAGCGAAATACCACTTAAACGATCCTATCTCCACCCAGTACTTCAATTATCTGAAGCAGCTGGCCCACGGCGATTTTGGACCGTCATTTAAATATAAAGACTATTCCGTTAACGACCTGGTCGCGTCCAGCTTCCCGGTTTCGGCTAAGTTGGGTGCTGCGGCATTCATTCTGGCCATCGTTTTCGGGGTCACCGCAGGCGTTATCGCCGCGCTCAGACAAAATACCAAATGGGATTATGCCGTAATGGGGGTGGCAATGACCGGGGTAGTAATACCCAGCTTCGTTGTCGCGCCATTACTGGTGATGATATTTGCCATCACGCTGAAGTGGCTGCCTGGCGGCGGCTGGAACGGCGGGGCATTGAAGTTCATGATTTTGCCGATGGTGGCATTATCTCTGGCGTACATCGCCAGTATCGCGCGTATCACCCGTGGTTCAATGATCGAAGTGCTGCACTCGAACTTCATTCGTACCGCGCGCGCTAAAGGGCTGCCGATGCGTCGGATTATCTTCCGCCACGCGCTCAAACCGGCGCTGTTGCCCGTGCTCTCCTACATGGGACCGGCATTCGTTGGGATCATCACCGGCTCTATGGTTATCGAAACAATCTACGGCCTGCCTGGCATTGGTCAGCTGTTCGTTAACGGCGCGCTCAACCGCGACTATTCGCTGGTGCTGAGCCTGACCATTCTCGTCGGTGCGCTGACCATTCTCTTTAACGCTATTGTCGATGTGCTGTATGCCGTCATCGACCCGAAAATTCGTTACTAACGCTGGAGCACGCCATGATGTTGAGTAAGAAAAACAGCGAGGCGCTGGAAAACTTCAGTGAAAAACTGGAAGTAGAAGGTCGTAGCCTCTGGCAGGACGCGCGCCGTCGCTTTATGCACAACCGTGCAGCGGTTGCCAGTCTGGTTGTTCTGGTGATCATCGCGCTGTTTGTAACCCTGGCGCCGATGCTGTCGCAATTTACCTATTTCGACACTGACTGGGGCATGATGTCCAGCGCGCCGGATATGGAATCAGGCCACTATTTTGGCACGGACTCCTCTGGACGCGACCTGCTGGTGCGTGTCGCTATCGGTGGCCGTATCTCGCTGATGGTCGGTATTGCTGCCGCGCTGGTCGCGGTGATCGTGGGTACGCTCTATGGCTCACTTTCCGGATACCTCGGCGGCAAAATAGACTCGGTAATGATGCGTCTGCTGGAAATCCTGAACTCCTTCCCGTTTATGTTCTTCGTCATCCTGCTGGTGACCTTCTTCGGCCAGAATATCCTGCTGATCTTCGTGGCCATCGGGATGGTGTCCTGGCTGGATATGGCGCGTATTGTTCGCGGCCAGACGCTGAGCCTCAAACGCAAAGAGTTTATCGAAGCGGCGCAGGTAGGCGGTGTGTCCACCGGGAATATCGTGGTTCGCCATATCGTTCCTAACGTGCTGGGCGTGGTGGTGGTTTATGCCTCACTGCTGGTACCAAGCATGATCCTGTTTGAATCTTTCCTGAGCTTCCTGGGTCTCGGCACACAAGAGCCTCTGAGCAGCTGGGGCGCGCTGCTGAGCGATGGCGCAAACTCGATGGAAGTTTCACCGTGGCTGCTGCTTTATCCGGCGGGTTTCCTGGTCGTTACCCTGTTTTGTTTTAACTTTATCGGCGATGGCCTGCGTGATGCCCTCGACCCGAAAGACCGTTAAGGAGCGCCGTCATGACAATTATTGAAACGGCCACTGCGCCACAGGCGCAACAGCAGAATAACCTTTTGCTGGATGTGAAAGACCTCCGCGTGACCTTTAAAACGCCGGACGGGGATGTTACCGCCGTCAACGATCTCAACTTCAACCTGCGCGCGGGTGAAACGCTGGGGATCGTGGGGGAATCCGGATCCGGGAAATCTCAGACCGCCTTTGCGCTGATGGGCCTGCTGGCTGCTAACGGCGTGATTGGCGGCTCCGCTAAATTCAACGGTCGTGAAATCCTTAACCTGCCGGAGCACGAGCTGAACAAGCTGCGCGCCGAACAGATCTCGATGATTTTCCAGGATCCGATGACCTCGCTGAATCCGTATATGCGCGTAGGCGAGCAGCTGATGGAAGTCCTGATGCTGCACAAAGGCCTGGGTAAAGCGGAAGCTTTTGAAGAGTCGGTCAAAATGCTGGATGCGGTGAAAATGCCGGAAGCACGTAAGCGTATGCGCATGTTCCCGCATGAGTTTTCTGGCGGTATGCGTCAGCGCGTGATGATTGCGATGGCGCTGCTGTGCCGGCCAAAGCTGCTGATTGCCGATGAACCTACCACCGCGCTGGACGTTACCGTTCAGGCGCAAATCATGACCCTGTTGAACGAGCTGAAGCGCGAGTTCAACACGGCGATTATCATGATCACCCACGACCTGGGCGTGGTGGCAGGCATCTGCGACAAAGTGCTGGTGATGTATGCCGGTCGTACCATGGAATATGGCAAAGCGCGCGATGTCTTCTATCAGCCTGCGCACCCGTACTCCATTGGTCTGCTGAACGCGGTACCCCGTCTTGATGCGGAAGGGGAATCCCTGCTCACCATTCCGGGCAACCCGCCAAACCTGCTGCGTCTGCCGAAAGGCTGTCCGTTCCAGCCGCGCTGCCCGCACGCGATGGAAATCTGTAACAGCGCTCCGCCGCTGGAAGAGTTTGCACCAGGCCGTCTGCGCGCCTGCTTTAAGCCGCAGGAGGAGCTGGTATGAACGCATTAGATGAAAAACGCAACGTGCTGCTCGAAATCGCCGATCTTAAAGTGCATTTCGACATCAAAGACGGCAAACAGTGGTTCTGGCAGCCACCGAAGACCCTGAAAGCGGTGGACGGCGTCACGCTGCGCCTGTACGAAGGGGAAACCCTGGGCGTGGTGGGAGAGTCCGGCTGCGGTAAATCGACCTTTGCGCGAGCCATTATCGGTCTGGTCAAAGCCACCGACGGTAAAGTGGCCTGGCTGGGTAAAGATCTGCTGGGCATGAAGCCCGACGAGTGGCGCGAGGTGCGCAGCGATATCCAGATGATTTTCCAGGATCCGCTGGCATCATTAAACCCGCGTATGACCATCGGCGAGATTATTGCCGAGCCGCTGCGGACCTATCATCCAAAGATGTCTCGTCAGGAAGTGCGCGACCGCGTGAAGGCGATGATGATGAAAGTCGGCCTGTTGCCGAACCTCATCAACCGCTATCCGCATGAGTTCTCCGGCGGTCAGTGCCAGCGTATTGGTATTGCCCGTGCGCTGATCCTCGAACCGAAGCTGATTATCTGCGATGAGCCGGTTTCCGCACTGGACGTTTCCATTCAGGCGCAGGTGGTTAACCTGCTGCAGAAGCTGCAGCGCGAAATGGGACTGTCGCTGATCTTCATCGCGCATGACCTGGCCGTGGTGAAACACATCTCTGACCGCGTGCTGGTGATGTATCTGGGGCATGCCGTGGAGCTGGGCACCTATGACGAGGTGTACCATAATCCATTGCACCCATACACCAGAGCGCTGATGTCCGCGGTGCCGATCCCCGATCCGGATCTGGAAAAGAATAAAACCATCCAGCTTCTGGAAGGGGAATTACCTTCGCCGATTAACCCGCCGTCAGGCTGCGTCTTCCGCACGCGCTGCCCGATGGCCGGACCGGAATGTGCTAAAACGCGACCGGTTCTCGAAGGCAGCTTCCGACATGCGGTTTCCTGCCTGAAAGTAGACCCGTTATAATCGCAAGGGCTGACATGATGTCAGCCCTTATTTTTTGCGAGGTAACTGTGTCGCGTTTATTCACGTTAGCCCGTCGGCGGCTATATCATTTTTTATTCGATCCTGAAACGGTTTCCGGGCGACGCTTTGAAGGTCTGTGCGGTTTATTTGCGCTCCTCAGCGTGGTTGTCATCTTTATTGAATCGGGTGCCGGGACGCAATACCACCTGACGTTTGACGAATGGCATATCTTTGTCTGGCTTGAGCTGGCGATTACCCTGGTTTTTACCGCTGAATATCTCCTGCGGGTAATAGCCTGGCCCAACCCGGCCAGATATGTTTTCAGCTTCTGGGGATTTATCGATTTAGCCACCATCCTGCCGCTCTATGTTATGTGGCTGTGGCCGGAGATTAGCCTGAGTTATGTCTTTGCCTGGCGAGCGATGCGCGTGATTCGGGTATTACGTATTCTGAAATTACTGCGTTTTATGCCGTCATTACGCGTGTTCTGGAGTGCGATCGTCAGCGCCCGCCATCAGCTTATTTTGTTCTACTCGTTTATTGCCATCGTCATGATTGTTTTTGGCGCGCTGATGTATTTAATAGAAGGGCCTAAATATGGCTTTACGACGCTCAATGCGTCCGTCTACTGGGCCATTGTGACCGTCACCACCGTGGGTTACGGTGATATCACGCCCCATACGCCACTGGGGCGCATCGTGGCGTCCGTGCTGATTTTGATTGGCTATTCGGTTATTGCCATCCCGACGGGACTTATTACCACACACATGAGCAGCGCGTTTCAGAGCCGCAAGCAACAGCGCAAATGTCCTCATTGCCAGAAGGGTGAACATGAACACGACGCGCGGTTTTGTCACCGCTGCGGCAGTGAATTACCGGAGTAAATAAAAAAGGCTGCAATCGCAGCCTTTTTTATTATTCGCGCCAGAGAATATGGCACAGCTTGTGGTCTTTCTCCCGACAGAGCAGGACGCGGGCGAAAATATCGTTAATTTCGCCGCCGTCTTCATCGGCCAGCCCAATCACCACTTCGGCAAAGAAGTCAGGATTCAGGTCGAAATCCACATGCTCAGCCCAGTCTTCTGAAGGGTCGAACAATTCAGCACCGCCGCGCTCTTCGAACTGCAGATTAAAGAGGATCACGTCTGCGGGATCGAGGTTATCAACCGCCAGTTCGAGAAAAATGTCATAGGCCTGCTCGAGCGTTTCGTCTTCGGTCAGGCGATTGTTCAGATCCATTTCCATGATGACTACCTGTTTAACATCGTTGGGCACGTTTTACAGCAACGGACTAAAGAAGTAAAACAGTCGTTCGGCAATTCTCTGCCACAGCGGTCGTTTTACCCACAGTCTGGCATCCAGCAGCCGCGAGCGGGAGATATAATCATCCTGCACCGCCGCAAGGTCGCCGCCAAAGCCAGCATCATCAATGACCAGCGTGATTTCAAAGTTTAGCCACAGGCTGCGCATATCCAGGTTGACCGTTCCCACCAGGCTCAGCTCACCGTCGACAAGAACGCTCTTGGTGTGGAGCAATCCGCCTTCAAACTGGTAAATTTTCACCCCTGCGGCCAGCAGTTCGCTGAAGAATGCCCGGCTGGCCCAGCCCACCAGTAGGGAGTCATTTTTGCGTGGCAAAATGATGCTCACATCGACACCGCGCTGCGCGGCGGTACAGATCGCATGCAGGAGGTCGTCGCTGGGGACAAAGTAGGGCGTCGTCATGATCAGATATTCACGCGCCGAGTAGGTTGCCGTCAGCAGCGCCTGATGGATTAAGTCTTCCGGGAAGCCCGGCCCGGAAGCAATGGTATGAATGGTATGACCGCTCGCCTCTTCAAACGGCATAATATTGCCGTCCGGAGGTGGCGGCAGGATACGCTTGCCGGTTTCTATTTCCCAGTCGCAGGAATAAACGATGCCCATCGAGGTGGCAATCGGCCCCTCCATTCGCGCCATCAAATCAACCCATTGACCTACGCCCGAGTCCTGTTTGAAGAAGCGCGGGTCAACCATATTCATGCTGCCGGTGTAGGCAATATAGTTATCGATCATGATCATTTTGCGATGCTGACGAAGATCCATCCGGCGCAGAAATACGCGCAGGAGATTCACTTTCAACGCCTCAACCACTTCGATCCCGGCATTACGCATCATGCCCGCCCAGGGGCTACGGAAAAATGCCACGCTACCCGCGGAGTCAAGCATCAGGCGGCAATGAATGCCGCGCCGCGCGGCGGCCATCAGCGACTCAGCGACCTGGTCAGCCATCCCGCCGGGCTGCCAGATATAAAAAACCATCTCGATATTATGACGCGCCAGCTGAATATCGCGGATTAACGCCTGCATGACGTCGTCGGACGAGGTCAGCAGCTGCAGTTGATTGCCCTTGACGCCGCCAATCCCCTGACGGCGCTCGCACAGCTTAAACAGTGAGGAGGCGACGCTGCTGTTCTCCTCGGCAAAAATATGTTTGCAGGCTTTAAGGTCGTTCAGCCACTTCGCGGTGGAGGGCCACATGGCGCGGGCCCGCTCGGCGCGGCGTTTACCCAGATGAAGCTCGCCGAAAGAGAGATAGGCAATAATTCCCACCAGCGGGAGGATATAAATGATCAGAAGCCAGGCCATGGCAGAGGGTACGGCTCTGCGCTTCATCAGGATGCGTAATGTCACACCCGCGATTAACAGCCAGTATCCCAAAATGACCAGCCAACTCACCACGGTGTAGAAGGTTGTCATAGGTAAAAAAATCCTTTTGAAAGCGTATTGTTATGAGTGTACGCATCAGGATTCATCTGGCAAATAAAAACGCCAGGTAAAAGCGCTGGTTTGCTGCCGGGTTGGGTTTATAATGGCGACTCTGTTAGTTAAAGAGTTGTAGACATGAAGCGCAGTAGAACAGAAGTAGGGCGCTGGCGCATGTTGCGACAGGTGAGTCGTCGCAAGGCTCGTTGGCTGGAAGCTCAATCCCGCCGCAATATGCGTATTCACGCCATCAGAAAATGTGGATTGACCAGGCACCGCAATGCGTTGCTGTTCGCAGTCCAGGATATCTGAAACCATGAGGGCACCGTAACGGGTGCCCGCTGATTTTATAGCGTCTGATTTTTTAGGAATAGCGTATTTGCAGCGATATTCCTGTTGTGTTTAGCAAAAGGAGGGAGAAGTGTTTGCGGAGTTTGGCGTACTGAATTTCTGGACGTATGTTGTCGGCGCATTTTTTATCGTGCTGGTGCCAGGGCCGAATACCCTGTTTGTGCTAAAAACCGGGATCGGTCACGGCGTTAAAAAAGGGTATCTTGCCGCCACGGGCGTATTTATCGGCGATGCGGTGCTGATGTTTCTGGCCTGGGCGGGCGTCGCGGCATTAATCCAGACCACGCCGGTACTGTTTAATATCGTGCGCTATCTCGGGGCCTTCTATCTGCTCTGGCTGGGCGGCAAAATGCTCTGGTCAGTGGTGAACCGCCAGAAAAATGCCCATGAGAGCGGCCCCGAACCGGCCAGTATGATCATGAAACGTTCGCTGGTGTTAAGCCTGACCAACCCCAAAGCGATTCTGTTCTACGTATCGTTCTTCGTTCAGTTTATTGACGTGAATGCGCAGAGCACCGGCACTTCTTTCCTGATCCTCGCAACGACGCTGGAGTTAATAAGCTTTATGTATATGAGCTTCCTGATCTTCTCCGGTGCGTTTGTCACACGTTATCTGAAAACGAAAAAGAAACTGGCAAAGCTGGGGAACGGGCTCATAGGGCTGCTGTTTGTCGGGTTTGCGGCGAGGCTAGCGTCGCTACATTGATGGTTTGAAAGGCTCCTGAGGGAGCCTTTCAAAAGATTATAAAAATTATCTACAGTCTTTGAAAATGGTACATAATTCATTCAGCTTATAATTTGTTTTGTTTATAAACACATCTAATGGGATATCAGGGCTCCCTAAAATGAACTTAGTATCACTTTTAGTATAAGTTCCTATTATTTGCTGTCTGGGGGCCAGGTCAGTAGCCGCATTCGAGCGCAATAATTCATTAACTGATGGTCTGGTTTCATAAGGGATACAAAAAACAGACTCATTTGAAGCAATGATGAGAGTCGAACTGTCTTTACCAATCAAGTTTTTTACTGCATTCACATCAACTGGAACGTTATTGCATGTGTTAAAATTGGCCAAGAGTTTAAGTTCATTATTTTCTCCTTCCAGTTTGTAAAAATTAACCCCATATGGCATGGTTTGCTCTTGAGTATTATCATTAATGCCTGTCTGGACATTAAGTGGCCCAGACGAAATGCCAATAAGTTCCTCAGAAAACAAAGGAGATGCAACGTTAAGTTCTCTTCTATTGAAAATACCTTTTTCATTTATTTGGTACTGTGTCGTACTATTATGTGTTAGTTCATAACCACATAAACCTTGTTTACTTTTTGATGTTACTGAACAATCATTTATATAATAAAGAATATTATCTCCCCCAGTAATTTTTTGCGCGTTTAAGGCAAAGGCTTCAAAATAAATGCTCTTGATGTTTTTATTCTTATCAGCGGATCCGAAGAGGGGCCATTTATATTCTTGTTGGCCAATTGTCAATTTGCCATCTTTAAATGAAAATTTCTCATTTAGGGAAGGGTAATTCCATAGTGAAGACGAAAACCCTAGATAGTCACTAATGTTTTTAGATTTTTCCCATAATTGTAATATCTGGCTTTTTTCATTCCGAAGTAAACTGTGACCAAATCCAAAATCAGGTTTATCAGCCGAAGAGACGTCAAGTATAGTCGGCCAGACATCAAGTAATGTTCCTGGTTTGGCGATTTTAGTGGGTTTAATTCCTTTTTTTATAATAATAAAATTGTTCGTACGCTTGTCCTGAATGCTGTCAAGCTCTTTACTGGCAGCGTTAGCCATCATCAAATGATCTGAAACAAGAACAATGATTGTATTGTCAAAATGGTCTGAGTTGATGATTTTTTTAATAAATGTACCAATAAGATAATCAGAACAACTTGCTGATTTAAACATTGGGTTACTGATGGCAGCATTAATATGTCCATCACAGGCAGATAAATAGGTACCTGCTGGCGGGTGAGTATTGACGGTTAATAATGAGAGGAGGAAATTATTTTTTGAGGTCGATAACTTTTCAAATTCATTATATACATGGTCAATGAGCGAATCATCATGAACACCCCATCCGCTGATGTCATTTTTATTTACTACGTGATGATTAAGCAAATATTGTTTATCATGTTGATAAATCCAGCCATGCTGAGAAAAGAACTTACCCCCTCCAGCAAATTCTTTATCACTCCCACGTATAAATTCCGTAGTGTATCCACTTTTTTTCAAATGCGTTGCAATGCAATCAGCCCCACCCAAGAAATGAGACATATTATTCGCTGAATTACCCTGAGGGAGTACTAATGGGATAGCACATTGGGTATTGACCATTCCTGCCATTGTCCACCCCATACCCGGAATTTGACGTATGTCAGTGAATTCAAGATATTGATCTGCAAGTTTGCTTATTTGTGGAATATAATTGATGCCATCAATGTTTCTCAGTGAACGTTCAAGGCTCTCAGCATAAATAAAAACATAGTTGTACTTATTATTCATTTCGTAATCAATGCTGTTATACTCCCTGGCCACTTTTACCCCATTTCCATAGGATAAGTTCAGAAGCGAATTGTATATATTTTGGGTTGCATTAGATTGAAAAACGAATAATAAAAGGGATATGATAAACAAAACATTATAAAATGTGACATTGTGCCGTGGTAATTTTTTTCGAAATCGGAATGACGCAAATATTATCGCTATGGAAATCAAAATAAATATGCTTGCGGCAAAAACTTTAGGCAATATATCATCAATAGACGTCCCGTGAACATTACTTCTAAGATGATAATAAACTGCATCATTTACACCATTTCCGGTAAACATATTTGATATAAACCAGAAAGCAAATATAAGTAATGCAATAACCACCACAATTGATTTGATTCTGATAAATGTAGCATTAGCAAAACAAACGGCCAATAATAATACTAATAAGATATAATCCATAACAAAATTTTCTAAGTAAAAGAGATGAATGGATTATATCTTTTTTCATTCAAAAAGGTAGTAGGGCAATGCAACGTTAGTTTGCTGCCCTACATTTACACGATTGATTTAAAACACTTTCTTATACGGTCTGACCGTCACTTTCGCATACACACCTGCGGCAACATACGGATCTGCGTCAGCCCATGCCTGAGCGCTTTCCTGAGATTCAAACTCAGCAATCACAGTGGAGCCGGCAAAACCGGCAGCACCCGGATCGTTGCTGTCTACTGCGGGCATGGGGCCAGCGGTCAGTAAACGGCCTTCATCCTGGAGCAGCTGCAAACGTGCAAGGTGCGCAGGGCGCACAGACTGGCGTTTTTCGAGCGAATCAGCAACATCTTCAGAGTAAATCACGTAAAACACGGCGAAGCTCCTTAACCGGTAAAAGTGTCAGTTACGTTATGTGAAAGGGCAAACGACTGCAATGTAAAATAAAAACAATGTTAATACCCTGATCTGAATGCGCCTTTTTTGGCCTCTCAGGCGCTAAAGTTGCGCCAGAACAAAGTGTCTTATTGAATATGATTGCTATTTGCATTTAAAATCAGGGTTCGGTTTTTTAACGTTGATGAATATGACTTCGATGACCCTTGATTTACCTCGCCGCTTTCCCTGGCCGACACTGCTTTCTGTCGTGATTCACGGTGCCGTTGTGGCGGGTTTGCTGTATACCTCGGTTCATCAGGTTATTGAAATGCCCGCGCCCGCGCAGCCGATTTCCGTGACGATGGTATCGCCAGCGGATCTCGAGCCGCCGCAGGTTGCCCCTCCGCCGCCGCAGCCGGTGGCAGAGCCTGAGCCAGAACCCGAGCCCGTTCCGGAGCCACCGAAGGAAGCCCCGGTAGTGATCCACAAACCTGAACCGAAGCCAAAACCTAAGCCGAAGCCAAAGCCGGTGAAGAAGGTCGAGGAGCGTCCGAAACGCGAGGAACGTCCGGTTGAACCGCGCGCGACCCAGACGGTGGAGAATGCGGCGCCTTCGCGTCCGGTGATGAATAACACCGCAGCCGCGCCTAAGCCGACAGTCAGTGCCCCTGCGGGTCCGCGCGCGCTGAGTCGCAACCAGCCTCAGTATCCGGCGCGAGCGCAGGCCTTGCGTATTGAAGGCCGCGTACGGGTTAAATTTGACGTTACTGCCGATGGCCGCGTGGATAACGTGGAAATATTGTCCGCTCAGCCTTCTAATATGTTTGAGCGCGAAGTGAAATCGGCGATGCGCAGATGGCGCTATGAGGCCGGGAAACCGGGCAACGGACTGATTGTGAATATTGTTTTCCGCCTGAACGGCGGGGCGCAAATGGAATAAAAAAAGCCTCCTGATGGAGGCTTTTTTTTGCCTGTCAATCAGGCCTGCGGAAGTTGACGAGGCTTGCCTTCGCTGTCCACTGCGACATAAATAAACAGCGCTTCGGTGGCCTTATAACGCTGCCCAATAGGTTCAGAAGAGACTTTCTTAACCCATACTTCGATGTTGATTGAAATAGAGGTGTTGCCGCGTTTGACGCAGCGCGCGTAGCAGCAAACCACATCTCCCACCGCAACCGGGCGCAGGAAGGTCATGCCGTCCACTCGCACAGTCACCACGCGCCCGTGGGCAATCTCTTTTGCCAGAATTGCGCCGCCCATATCCATCTGCGACATCAGCCAGCCGCCAAAAATATCGCCATTGGCATTGGTGTCAGCGGGCATTGCCAGTGTGCGTAAAACCAGTTCGCCCTGCGGGGCGTTAGTTGTTGTCATTGTTTTAACTCGTAACGGAAGACTTCAGGCGGGATGCTACTATGATTTTACAGTGGAGAGAATAGACCAGAACGCCTGTCGTTGACGTTCTGGTCAGTCATTAATCAGTGCTTGTCGTCTTGCGGCATGTGGCGATAGATGTATACGCCGCTTAACAGCGTGAAGATAAGGGTCAGCGCAGTCAGGCCAAAGACCTTGAAGTTGACCCATATATTCTGCGGCAGCCAGAAGGCGATATAGATATTGGCAAGACCACAGAGAATAAAGAAGACCGCCCAGGCGATATTCAAACGGGACCAGACTTCCTGAGGCAGCGTCAGCTCTTTGCCCAGCATGCGCTGGATCAGCGGTTTTTTCATCACCCACTGGCTGATTAACAGTGCACCAGCGAACAGCGCATAAATGACGGTCACTTTCCACTTAATAAATTCATCATTGTGGAAGAACAGCGTAAGCCCGCCGAACACGGCGACCAGGACGAACGTTATCAGCGCCATCTTTTCGACTTTACGATAGCGAACCCAGCTGTAGATCAGAACAACAGCCGTTGCAACGATCAGCGCAGTGGTCGCGGCATAAATGTCATACAGCTTATAAAAAGCAAAAAAGACCACGAGCGGTAAAAAATCAAGAAACTGCTTCATTCTGTGATTCCATCTTCTGAACGGGGCGGGTGGCAGCGATGCCGCCCGCCTCAGGATTACTGACGAATTAACATATACAGGCGGAACAGATAGACCAGCAGTACCGCTGAAATCAGATTGCTCAGCGTATTCGCCACTACCGCGCCAACGTTCGGCGTTAATACCGCAAAATTCGGTGCAAACAACAGCAGGAGCGTTTTGGCGAGCAGCCAGCCGATCACGGCGGGAGCCACCAGACGCATATTCGCCCATGCCAGTCTGATGCTGCTGCGCATCGCGGTAAAAATCCCCATCTTATCCTGCACCACCATCACAGGCGCAAATGAAAGCACGATAGCCAGTAATACGCCCGGCACCACGACCAGCATAATCCCCATTTGCACCAGCATGGTAGTTAAAAAGATCAGGATAAACAGCTTAGGTAAGACTGGCGCACTCGCACCAATCGCCCGTAAGGCGCTGACCCGGTGACCCGCCGAGACCAGCTGAATCATCAGCAAAACGCCGCCCGCCAGAACCGCATTACCAATCAGGCCTGAGAACGTTGACGCGGCAGACGCCCGCAGCAGAATCTGCTGCTGCTCCGGCGTCATGTTTTGCACCAGTTCAAACAGCCCCACGCTTCCGGCGAGGTGGTCGCCCTGGCTCAGGCTGGCAATCTGTTCATCACTCGGTGAGAAGGCATGGCCCAGCACCACCGTGATAAAGGCACATAGCAACGCGATCAGTAAAAAGGTTATGAACTGATTGCGGAAAAAGTTTCCCGTGTCACGGTAGACAGACTTCGCCGTGATAGACATGCACTCTCCTTGAGTATTGCAGGTGTTAATTAGCCGGCAATTGTACACCGGATGCACCTGCTGTGGCAGCATCAAGGCTTGTATGGAAAAGCATATCTTTGTAAAGCGGCGGTAATCCAACGCGCGCCCGGGCGCGATTGCAGGCTTCGTTGACCTGCCCATCCTCCCCCGACATGGCAAATTCCCGGCACGGGCTGGGCCGATCCTCATAGATGGAACACCTGGTAGAGACCCCGGGCTCGCCCTGTAGCGCCACGCAGCGGGCCTGCTTTTGGTTTGTGCCGCTCATGCAGCGCAGAAAAGGCGTTAGCGGCTCTGTGAGATGAACCGGAACGGTACCGCCGCCATCGCTGGCTTCGGCCCAGTAGAAAGAGACTCGAAAATACGCACAACAGGCTCCGCACGTCATGCACGGGTTGATATCACTCATGGCACACCTGCTAAAGAAGAACGCATCAAATCAACTTGTGAGAGCGATAAATTATCCAGCCGCCAGAGGAAGAGCAAGAGGGGGAAAAGGGAAAATTTTGTAACCGTGAAATGCCAAAAATTGACATGGAAACAACTTATCGCTTTTGGATGTGCAACAAAAAAATTAATCCAGATCAATGAATGTTAAGTTACTGGTTTTAATGTGATCTGTAGCAGATCACTTATTACTCATTTGTGAGTATATTCTCATCCGCGATTAAAACCACAACGATGGAGCGGATATGAAAAAATTAGCGGTGGCAGCCCTTGTATTAAGCAGTCTCTCTGGCGGCGCGTATGCGCATGAAGCAGGCGAATTCTTTATTCGTGCCGGTTCGGCTACGGTTCGCCCGACTGAAGGATCGGATAACGTGCTGGGTATGGGCGGTTTTAACGTCAGTAATAACACCCAGTTAGGGTTAACGTTCACCTATATGGCGACGGAAAACGTTGGTGTTGAGCTTCTGGCTGCAACGCCGTTCCGTCATCGCGTAGGTCTGGGCGCAACCGGTGATATCGCTACGGTTCACCATTTACCGCCAACGCTGATGGCGCAATGGTACTTTGGTGATGCCAGCAGCAAGGTGCGTCCTTATATTGGCGCCGGTGTGAACTACACCACTTTCTTCGACGAGAAGTTTAACGATACCGGTAAAGAGGCCGGCTTGACTGACCTTAGCCTGAAAGATTCATGGGGTATGGCGGGGCAGGTCGGTCTGGATTATCTAATTAACCGCGACTGGCTGATTAACGCCTCGGTCTGGTACATGGATATTGATACGGACGTACGCTTCAAAGCGGGCGGTCAGCAGCAAAGTATCAATACTCGCCTGGATCCGTGGGTGTTTATGTTCTCTGCGGGTTATCGTTTCTAATCCCCCGTCAAACTGGCCACAGGGTGGCCAGTTTGCTTTGCTCACTTCAAAACGACGGATAAACCGGCCGCTCATCAAGCTTTACGCAGTGCCTCAGGATATTTTCTCCATCATATAAATAGCTGAAAGCGTCGCTGGACAGGGAATGAAAGAGAATATCGCCGTTGGCAAACGGGATGATTTCGGTATCACCTGCACGTTTATGTCCCGCGCCGGTTTCAAAATGGCCGTGCCATCGTTCCTGGGTATGGTCATAAACGTGCAGAATGACCTCGACAAGTCCTCTTTGCGGACAATTAAGGCGCAGGAAGGTAGAAGAGAAATTCAGGGACAGCGCATGGAAGGGAATCAATAAGGCGAAAACCAGTAAAGCTCGTAAATACATCAAATCGCGAAAACCTCCTTCAAAAGGGAAGTGAGATTTTACTTAAGTCAAAAAACGCGTTTTTGCCGTGGATCAAGATGTCTTATAATTCAATACGATAAAGGCCCCGCGCGAGGCCCTTAGCGATCATTTTTGAATCAAATAGCGAATGGTCGGGCCATCCTGCTGGATATCCAGCACCGTGTAGCCGTGGTTTTTCGCATCCAGCGGAATGTTGTTGATGGACTGCGGACAGTCGCTGACCACTTCCAGAATTTCCCCTTTTTTGAGCTGCGGTAGGGCTTCAAGCGTGGCAACAGCCGGATAAGGGCAGGGTTCACCGACCATATCCAGACGGTAATCGGGCACGATCTCTTTCATGCAGCATTCTCCTGGGTTTCTGTTTTAACACTCGCGCGACGGAAGAAGCGTTTCTCCTGCGCGACAACCAGTAAAAAAGCGACCAGCAGCAGGGCGTAGGTGACCAGCAGGCCGCCGAGAGGCCCGAAGGTGTTCAACAGGTTTACCTTGTCCCAACTCGTGGCAAGCGCCGGAGACAGATCGTCCCAGAAGTAAGCCAGGATCGTCGAGCCGATAACATTTCCCAGGCCCACCCACCAGTAATGCACCTGACCTTCAACGGCGCGGTACATCCAGCCGGTTTCACACCCGCCAGCCAGCACGATCCCGAAGCCGAACAGCAGGCCGCCAATGACCGCGTTAGGACCGGCCCACATGATTTTCGGTTCGACGCCGAGCTGAACATAGCTGAAGATACCGATGGCGCTGACCGCCATCCCGGCGATAATCGCCTTTGCCATCATCGTACGGCCGGTGATCCACATATCGCGAAACGCGGAGGTAAAGCAGATCTGCGCGCGTTCAATGAGCAGACCAAAACCCACGCCGAACAGCATCGCCAGGCCGAGTTTGGGCTGATTCATTGCAGTGCAAAGCGCCCAGGCGACCATAGCCAAAAAGACCAGCATACCGAGGCGGAAACGGCGACGCGCCTGGTCTGGCTTCTGGGTTAACGGAGACGCTGCGCTGACTTTTGTCATTTTCACCGGAATGCGGAACAGCGGTAGCAGGGTGAATTTTGCACCGAAGTAAGAGCCGATGGCCGTGGCGACGGCAAAGAACCAGGCGTGAAGCGAAAACTGAGGAATCCCCGTAAAGAAAGCGGCCAGGTTACAGCCCATCGCCAGGCGGGCGCCAAACCCGGCAATGATACCGCCGACCACCGCCTGCATTATGCGAATACGGCTTTTGGGCATCCGCAACTTAACGTTGTTTGCCCACAGCGCCGCCGCGAAACAGCCGCCGAACATGCCGATGATCATCATCCCGTCGATGCGGGTGAGCGGCGTGCCGTCCAGATGAATGAGTTTAAAGTAACCCCACTCTTCGGTATGCACGCCAGCGAGCTGTAGCAATTGACCACCCCAGCGGGTGAACTCGCCGGTCACGGCCCAGAAGGTGCCGGTGATGCCGAAATAGTAGGTAGAGAGAATGCCTGCCGCGATAACGGCCGGAACAGGTGACCAGAACTTAACCAGGTAAGTCTGTTTGAAGGCGTGCCATGACATGAATAAGCCTCTGAACTCAGAAGGTGTAAGTGAATTTAACGGACTGGAATATATATCTTTTTCGTTTGCCTCAAAACCTCTCAAAACCTTTTCTGCAAAATACCGCCTCTTTTTATGACCTTAGTCATTAAACCGTGCTGCGTTTGGATTCTCGGTACGGCTGCGGAATTCAGAGAAGCAAGAGCCGTTGATATACCTGATGTTCTGACAGAGACTCTGGCGGAGTGCGGGTGGATCCCGAATCGGCGTTAACACCAAAAACGCACTCTTATTCAGCTAACCACCTGGCAGATATAAAAACTGCACCTTAAAACGACAGGGCTAAGGTAATTCCCGCGATATGAGTCAAATATATACAAAAGGGTTTGCTTGACGGATGAGTTTTAACAGTACCCCTGCTCAAAAACGACTATTATATGAATCTTTTTTCAGAATATCCTCATGCTAATTACCTTTGCTAAATTAGAATATTCGCATATGGACTGTTAGTCTTTGATTTTGTTACTTCCGGTTATTAAACGATATCAGACATAGAAGCTGGCAATTCTAAAATTTTTTGTGAATGGACGCCTCCGCTCGTATTATGTACGTCGAAGGCCTGGTGAGGAGAGAGTGATATGGAAGATGTTGTTTATGTTATCGATGATGATGATGCATATAGGCTGTTTGTGGTTAAATTGTTAATGGCGAAAGGTTATCAAACTTTTGACTTCAAAAATGCCGAAGAATTTCTCTCCTGCCCCATAGTTGATCATCCCTCATGCTTAATACTTGAAATTAACACGCCAGACACTAACGGTTTCGATGTGATAGATGCCCTGAAGGAACGTGGCTGTACAATACCGATAATTATCCTGACTATGACCAGCTCAATCCCACTCTGCGTACAAGCGATGAAAGCAGGTGTTCGGGACTTTTTGACTAAGCCAGTCGAACCGGAACAATTTATCAATGTCGTGAAAGATGTGCTAATCGAAGCGACTAATAATTTTTTAGAGCAGCAAAGAATATTCGAGCTTTGTAAAAACTATCAGGCATTGACACGGCGCGAGAAGCAGACCTTTGAGTTGGCGATTAATGGCCTGCAAAACAAACAAATTGCGTCTGAACTGGGCATATCAGAAATTACCGTGAAGGTCCATCGACGTCGGGTTATGGATAAAATGCAGGTTCGTACTTTAGCTGATTTGGTCCATGCTGCCGGTACTTTACAAATTGGTAAGTCCCGATGCCCGCCCCGGAAACGTTATTAATAAAGCATAATTGAGGCATTCATCATTACTGGCCTGTCAATTGCGTTCTTAAATAGCAGCCCGCACGTCAGCAGCATGAAGAGTGATAACCAGGAAGGGGAACCGTCTGGCAGGAAGCCAGACGGTAGAGAGGTTATGCTTTACGCGTCGCCGCTTTCATTGCGGTCACAAACGCTTTCAGCTCGGCCAGCATCTGCTCGGGCTTGTCCACGTTCTTTTCGATGATCTTCACAATCGCGGAGCCGGAGATGGCACCAGCCGCCTTCGCGTCAATCGCTGCGGTGACCTGATCCGGGGATGAAATCCCGAACCCCTGCAGCGGAGGCGCGGCATGGTACTCGGCCAGCTTCTCCACCAGATGATGCAGCGGCAGGGCGGCTTTATTCTCGGCACCGGTCACGCCCGCGCGGGAGAGCAGGTAGGTATACCCGCGTCCGTAAGAAGCAATCTGGCGCAGCAGTTCGTCATCGGCGTTCGGCGGGCAGATGAAAATCGGGGCGACGTTATGCCGCATCGCCGCCTGACGGAATGGCGCAGACTCCTCAACCGGCACGTCTGCCACCAGAACGGAGTCGACGCCCACGCGCGCGCACTCGGCATAGAACTCATCAATACCGCGGTTAAAGACCAGGTTGGCGTACATCAGCAGGCCGATCGGAATGGTCGGGTGCTTCTGGCGAATCGCCGCCAGCATCTCGAAGCACTGGGTTGGCGTCACGCCGGAGGCGAATGCGCGCAGCGTCGCATTCTGGATGGTCGGGCCATCCGCCAGCGGATCGGAGAACGGAATACCCAGCTCCAGCGCGTCGGCGCCGGCTTCAATCAGGGTGTCGATAATCTTCAGCGACTGTTCCGGGCCCGGATCGCCCAGGGTGACGAAGGGAACGAACGCGCCTTCCTGGCGGGATTTCAGCTCTGCAAATACGTTATCATAGCGTTCCATCAGATTTCCCCTCGTGCTTTCAGAATATCGTGAACGGTGAAGATATCTTTGTCACCGCGGCCGGAAAGGTTCACCACCAGCAGCTGTTCTTTTTCCGGATTTTCTTTCATCATTTTCAGCGCGTGCGCCAGCGCGTGCGAAGACTCCAGCGCCGGGATGATCCCTTCGCTGCGGCACAGCGTTTTAAAGGCTTCCAGCGCTTCGTCATCGGTAATGGAGACATAGTCCGCGCGGCCGGTGCTGTTCAGATACGCATGCTGCGGCCCGACGGACGGGAAGTCGAGGCCGGCAGAAATAGAGTAAGACTCTTCAATCTGACCCTCATCGGTTTGCATCATCGGGGATTTCATCCCGAAGTAGATCCCCACGCGGCCATGCTTCAGCGGCGCGCCGTGTTCACCCGATTCAATGCCGTGACCGGCAGGCTCGACGCCAATCAGGCCCACGCTGGTGTCGTCGATAAAGTCTGCGAACATACCGATGGCGTTGGAGCCGCCGCCGACGCAGGCGATTACCGCATCCGGGAGGCGACCCTCTTTTTCGAGGATCTGCGCTTTGGTCTCTTCACCGATCATGCGCTGGAATTCGCGCACGATAGTCGGGAACGGGTGCGGGCCCGCCGCGGTACCGAGCATATAGTGTGCGGTTTCATAGCTGCCAGACCAGTCGCGCAGCGCTTCGTTACAGGCGTCTTTCAGCGTCGCGGAGCCGCTGTGCACCGGGATCACTTCTGCTCCCATCAGACGCATACGGAAGACGTTCGGAGACTGACGCTCAACGTCTTTCGCTCCCATATAGATGCGGCATTTCAGGCCGAGCAGGGCGCTGGCAAGCGCAGAGGCCACGCCGTGCTGACCCGCACCGGTTTCGGCGATGATTTCGGTTTTGCCCATACGCTTCGCAAGCAGCGCCTGACCCAGCACCTGGTTAGTTTTATGCGCGCCGCCGTGCAGCAGGTCTTCACGCTTCAGATACAGCGTGGTTTTGGTGCCTTCCGTCAGGTTGCGGCATTTGGTCAGCGCGGTCGGACGACCGGCGTAATTTTTCAGCAGGTCGGTAAATTCAGCCTGAAACGCCGGGTCTTTCTGCGCGCTGACAAACGCTTCTTCCAGCTGGCGCAGCGCGGGCATCAGGATTTGCGGGACGTACATCCCGCCGAACTCACCAAAATACGGGTTAAGTAATGTCGTCATCTTCTCTTCCTTAATATGCACGCAGAGTTTTAAAAACCGAGGCCAGCTTGCTGGCATCTTTGATACCCGGCTGGGACTCTACGCCTGAATTGAAATCGAGGCCTGCGCAGCCGGTTTTAGCGGCTTCTACGCAGTTATCCGGGCCTAATCCACCCGCCAGCAGGACGTTGTCCAGCTTTGCGCCGTTCAGCAGCGACCAGTCAAAACGCTGGCCGGTACCGCCCTGGCCGTTATCGAGGACGTATTTATCCACGTAGTTCAGGTTACGCGAGGGCAACGTATCGCCAACGCTTTGCGCTTTCCAGATCTGCACCTGTGGTGCCAGCGCGGCGCGCAGGGCATCGATATAGATCTGGTCTTCATCGCCGTGGAGCTGCACCGCGCTCAGGGATAACGCGTCGGCTTTTGCCGCAACGTCTGCAATATCTGCATTGCGGAAAACGCCCACGTAGCTGAGCGGAGCCGCTGCGATGACCTTACGCGCCTGCTCTACGCTGACCGCGCGAGGAGAGGAATCCACAAAGATCAGCCCGCCATAAATCGCCCCGGCTTCATACGCGGCCTGAGCATCCTGTTCGCGGGTTAAGCCGCAGACTTTGTTTTCACCCAGCAGCACGCGACGCACAGCCGCATTGAGATCGTCATGTTCCATCATGGCGGAGCCAATCAGGAAACCGTTGGCGAAGTGGCTCAGCTCGCGCACCTGGGCGTAGCTATTAATGCCGGATTCGCTGATCACCGTGACGCCAGACTCCAGACGCGGCGCCAGCTGACGCGTACGGTTAAGGTCAATGGACAGGTCGCGCAGATCGCGGTTGTTAATGCCGACCACTTTGGCTTCCAGCGCAATCGCGCGCTCCAGCTCCTCTTCGTTGCTCACTTCGGTCAGCACGCCCATATTCAGGCTGTGCGCCACGGCGGAAAGCTGGCGATACTGCTCATCGTCGAGCACCGAGAGCATCAGCAGGCAGGCGTCGGCCTGGTAAAAACGCGCCAGCCAGATCTGATACGGGTCGATAATAAAGTCTTTGCACAGGATCGGCTGCGGCGCGATGCCGCTGACGATGGGCAGAAAATCGAAGCTGCCCTGAAAATATTTCTCATCCGTCAGCACGGAGATGGCTGAAGCATGATGCTTATAAATGCCGGCAATACGTGCCGGATCGAAATCGTCACGAATAACGCCTTTGGAGGGGGACGCTTTTTTGCACTCAAGAATAAACGCGGTGCGCGTACCCCGCAGGGCGTCATAGAAACGACGGCTGCTCGGGACGACGTCATTCTGGAAACTGGCAAGCGGCTGCTGTTGCTTGCGGGCTTCCACCCAGATGGCCTTATCGGCAACGATTTTCGCTAAAACGGTCTGCATTCTTTACCCTCTTGCCGCAAGTGCGGTAACGCGATCGTAAGCTGCACCGGAGCGCAGTACATCCAGAACTTTTTGAACGTTGGCCTTCAGGTCTTCCTCACCGTGCAAACGCATCAGCATGGCGACGTTGGCAGCAACGGCGGCCTCATGGGCGACCTCTCCTTTACCTTGTAATAAGCGCGTGAGAATGTCACGGTTTTCTTCCGGCGTACCGCCAGCCAGCGCTTCCTGATGGTATGGCGCAAGGCCGAAGTCGGCAGCCTCCAGCTGATAGCTCAGGATTTCACCGTCGCGCAGTTCGGCCACCAGCGTTGGCGCATGAAGAGAAACCTCATCCATACCGCCGCTGTGCACCACGGCGGCACGCTGATAACCCAGCACGCGCAGCGTCTCGGCAATCGGCAGAACCAGTTCCGGGCTGTAAACGCCAATCAGCGCCAGCGGCGGGTGGGCCGGGTTGATCAGCGGGCCGAGCACGTTAAACAGCGTGCGGGTTTTAAGCTGCTGACGAACCGGCATCGCGTGGCGGAAACCGGTGTGGTACTTCGGCGCAAACAGGAAGCAGACGCCCAGGTCATCCAGCGCTTCACGGGAACGCTCGGCGTTCATATCGAGGTTAATACCGAATGCGGCGAGCAGATCGGAAGAACCTGACCGGCTGGACACGCTGCGGTTGCCGTGCTTCGCGACCTTCAAACCACACGCCGCCGCCACGAAGGCGCTGGCGGTGGAGATATTGATGCTGTTACTGCCGTCACCGCCGGTACCGACAATATCCGCAAACTGATAGTCCGGGCGCGGGAACGGGGCGGCATTTTCCAGCAGTGCCGTGGCGGCACCGGCGATCTCCTGCGGGCTTTCGCCGCGCACCTTCATGCTCACCAGCGCGGCTGCCAGCTGCTCAGGCTTCAGCTCACCGCGAACCACGGCGGAGAAGAGCTGATGGCTCTCCTGCTGGCTCAGGGTCTGCGCCTGGTACAGTTTTTCCAGAATCGGCTGAAGGGTGTTGGTCTGCTCCAGCTTCTGTAACGCCCAGTCGAGCGTCTGCTCCAGCAGGCGGGCGCCATGGGAGGTCAGGATTGATTCCGGGTGGAACTGCAGGCCGCAGACGCGGTCCGCATCGTGGCGCACCGCCATCACCATACCTTCAAACGAGGCGTTGATCGTCAGCCCGGCGGGAATATTGCTGCCAACCAGCGAATGATAGCGCGCGACCGGGAGCGGGTTCGGCAGCCCGGCAAACATCGCCTGGCCGTCATGTTCAATGCTGGACGCTTTACCGTGCAGGATCTCACCCGCCTGGCCAACGTAGCCGCCGTAGGCTTCAACAATCGCCTGATGGCCAAGGCAGATGCCGACGATCGGCAGTTTCCCGCGCATGCGGGTCAGCAGCTCCGGCATACAGCCCGCTTCGCTCGGCGCGCCTGGCCCCGGGGAGAGCATCAGCACCGGGTTTTGCATGGTGGCCAGACGGTCAATCAGGGTCTGCGCCGGAACGTGGTTGCGGTAGATAACGACGTTGTGGCCATTCGCACGCAGCTGATCTGCCAGGTTATAGGTAAAGGAGTCGATATTATCGAGCAGCAGAATGTCAGCCATCAGAAAATCTCCTGTGCATGGTGTGCGGTAGCAATGGCTCGTAGGACCGCACGGGCTTTACTGCGCGTTTCGTCAGCTTCAGACTGCGGAACAGAATCAAGAACAATCCCGGCACCCGCCTGAACGGTGGCGATACCGTCTTCAACGTAGGCGGAGCGGATTACGATGCAGGTGTCGAGGTCACCGTGGGCGGTGAAGTAGCCCACCGCGCCGCCGTAGCTGCCGCGACGGCGTCCTTCGGCGGCAGCAATCAGCTGCATGGCGCGTACTTTCGGCGCGCCGCTGAGGGTGCCCATGTTCATGCAGGCGCGGTAGGCGTGCAGCACGTCGAGATCGTGGCGCAGCTCGCCGACCACGCGGGAGACCAGGTGCATCACGAACGAATAGCGGTCGACTTTGGTCAGGTCCGCCACGTAGCGGCTGCCGGGAGTACAAATGCGTGCCAGATCGTTACGCGCCAGGTCAACCAGCATCAGGTGCTCGGAGAGTTCTTTATGGTCGGTGCGCATCTCCAGCTCGATGCGGCTGTCCAGATCGCGGTCCAGCGAGCCATCGGCGCGGCGTCCGCGCGGACGGGTACCGGCAATCGGGTAGATCTCAATCTGACGGCTGGTGGCGTCGTATTTCAGCGAGCTTTCCGGCGAGGCGCCGAACAGCGTGAATTCGTTGTCCTGCATGAAGAACATGTACGGGCTTGGGTTACTCTTTTTCAGCACGTCGTAGGCTGCGAGCGGCGACGGGCAGGGCAGTGAGAAGCGACGGGACGGCACGACCTGGAAAATTTCCCCGGCGCGAATCGCTTTTTGCATCTGGCGAACCACGGCGCCGTACTGATCGTCAGTCTGGTTAACGTCGCAGGTCATTTTCTCCACGCGCTGCACCGGCAGCGCGGGTGGTGCTTCCGTCATCTGCTGCTGCAGCTGAGCGATGCGGTACTCAAGACGGTTTTTCTCAGCGGCAGACGGCGTGAACAGGCTTGCCTGGATGCGGGTGTATTGCTTCTGGTGGTCGATCACCAGCAGCGTTTCAGCCAGATAGAAGCAATAATCCGGGCAGCGATTGCCCTGCTCGGTTTCCGGCAAATCTTCAAAACCGGCAACCAGGTCGTAAGCAAACAGCCCGCCGAAGAACATCGCCTCACGCTCGTCTTCCGGCACGGTGACCAGATTCTGCAGCAGGCGGAAGGCATCGAAAACGGACAGGGAGCAGAGGCGCGCGTCTTCGTCCAGCAGCTGGCTCACCGGCGGGAAATGCAGAATGCGCATTTCTGGATGACGTTCATTTTCAATGCCCGACGGCAGGGCGGCATCCAGCAGCGGCAGCAGCGATGCGCCATTGTCTGATAATGCCTTGATGGTGACAGTGTCACCTAAAGCGGTAATGCGCAGCGCGCTGTCGACCAGCAGCAGGCTCTTGAGATCGTCCTTGCTGTCGATATCCGCCGATTCCAGCAGCAGCGTTGCCGGACGTGCCCCGCACACCTGATGAAACAGCGCGGTCGGGTTGTGGCGATAGGCCGCCTCGCAGGTCAGCAGTTCGAGATGAGGTTTGGCTGTTTGCATGTTGTTGTTCTCATATTTTGTTCAAAAAAAAGCCCGCTGGGTAGCGGGCGGGTATCTGTTTGCATTTCGCAGACGCGTGACACTGCCCGAAGATCAGGAAGTGCGCCACCAGCCGTGAAGAGCGAAATGTGCTGTCATTTTCAGATACCTTTCTCGTGTGAACTTGCGTACTAGTTAACTAGTTCGATGGCAAGTTGTCAACCCTTGATTTCAGAATTTCGCGTTAAGTCGGTATCATGGTGTTTTCGGATGTCTCCAACCTGTTATGGGAAGTGCTTTGAGCGATACCACCTACGCCATTATTTATGATTTACACAGCCATACTCAGGCCTCTGACGGCCTGCTGACACCCGAAGCCCTGGTTCATCGCGCCGTTGAAATGCGCGTCGGCACGCTGGCGATAACCGATCACGATACCACTGATGCCATTCCGGCGGCGCGCGCAGAGATTGCCCGCAGCGGGCTGGCGCTGAATCTGGTGTCCGGCGTCGAGATCTCGACCGTCTGGGAAAACCATGAGATTCATATTGTTGGCCTGAACATCGATATAGACCATCCGGCACTTACGGCATTTTTGCAAGAACAAAAAACGCGCCGCAATCAGCGCGCAGAGATGATCGGCGAGCGTCTGGAAAAGGCGCATATTCCGGGCGCGCTGGAAGGCGCGCAAAAGATGGCGAACGGCGGGGCGGTCACCCGCGGTCATTTCGCCCGTTTTCTGGTCGACGCGGGCAAAGCGACGAACATGGCGGACGTCTTTAAAAAGTATCTGGCACGCGGTGAAACCGGATACGTTCCGCCACAGTGGTGTACAATAAAACAAGCTATTGATGTGATTCATCATTCTGGCGGTAAGGCCGTGCTGGCCCATCCTGGGCGGTATAATCTTTCTGCTAAATGGCTGAAAAGGCTGCTGGCACACTTTGCCGAATGCGGTGGCGAGGCGATGGAAGTCGCCCAGTGTCAGCAGGCGCCCAACGAGCGCGCGCAGCTCGCGACCTATGCCCGCCAGTTCGGCCTGCTTGGGTCACAGGGCTCTGATTTCCATCAGCCCTGCGCGTGGATCGAACTGGGGCGCAAGCTCTGGTTGCCCGCTGGCGTTGAGCCGGTCTGGCAGCTCTGGGAACAGCCGCAGCAAATTGAAGAGAGGGAAGTATGAGTCAGTTTTTCTATATCCATCCGGATAACCCGCAGCCACGTCTGATCAACCAGGCCGTGGAGATCGTCCGCAAAGGTGGCGTGATTGTCTACCCGACCGATTCAGGCTATGCGCTGGGCTGTAAAATTGAAGATAAAGGGGCAATGGAGCGCATTTGCCGTATTCGCCAGCTGCCGGACGGCCATAACTTTACTCTGATGTGCCGCGATCTCTCTGAGCTGTCGACCTATGCGTATGTTGATAACGTGGCGTTTCGCCTGATTAAGAACAACACGCCGGGCAACTACACCTTCATCCTGAAGGGCACGAAGGAAGTACCGCGTCGTCTGCTGCAGGAGAAACGCAAAACCATCGGTATGCGCGTGCCGTCGAACCCGATTGCGCAGGCGCTGCTGGAAACCCTCGGCGAACCGATGCTTTCTACCTCGCTGATGCTGCCCGGAAGTGAGTTTACCGAGTCCGATCCGGAAGAGATCAAAGATCGTCTTGAGAAGGTGGTCGAGCTGATTATTCACGGCGGCTATCTCGGCCAGCAGCCGACCACCGTGGTCGACTTAACCGAAGATGCACCGGAAGTGATTCGTGAAGGCGTGGGTGACGTAAAGCCTTTCTTGTAAAGGTATAAGCAGATATACTACGCGGCCATCAAAGCAGGGCTCAGCCCTCTTTTGACCTGATTCGACGCCTGTGAAGGCGACACCTGAGGAAGCTCAATGAGCGAGAAGTTACAGAAAGTGCTGGCGCGCGCCGGCCACGGCTCACGCCGTGAAATCGAAGCCATTATTGAAGCGGGTCGCGTGAGTGTGGACGGGAAAATCGCCACGCTGGGTGACCGCGTTGAAATCGTACCGGGGCTGAAGATCCGCATCGACGGTCACCTCATCTCCGTGAAAGAGTCCGCTGAACAGATCTGCCGCGTGCTGGCTTACTACAAGCCGGAAGGCGAGCTGTGCACCCGCAACGACCCGGAAGGTCGTCCGACGGTGTTTGACCGTCTGCCTAAACTGCGTGGCGCTCGCTGGATTGCCGTCGGTCGTCTGGACGTGAACACCTGTGGTCTGCTGCTGTTCACCACCGATGGTGAACTGGCAAACCGTCTGATGCACCCAAGCCGTGAAGTGGAACGTGAATACGCGGTGCGCGTATTTGGCCAGGTTGACGAAAATAAACTGCGCGATCTGTCGCGTGGCGTTCAGCTTGAAGACGGTCCTGCGGCGTTCAAAACCATCAAATTTACCGGTGGGGAAGGCATTAACCAGTGGTACAACGTAACCCTGACCGAAGGCCGTAACCGCGAGGTGCGTCGTCTCTGGGAAGCGGTAGGCGTCCAGGTGAGCCGTCTGATCCGCGTCCGTTACGGCGACATTCTGCTGCCGAAAGGACTGCCGCGCGGGGGGTATACCGAACTGGATCTGACCCAAACCAACTACCTGCGCGAGCTTGTCGGCCTGACGCCGGAAACCACCTCAAAAGTGGCGGTGGAAAAAGATCGTCGTCGCATGAAGGCGAATCAGATCCGTCGCGCGGTGAAGCGCCACAGCCAGGTGAGCAGCAGCCGCCGCTCCGGGAGCCGTAACAACAACGGTTAATATAAAAGCCCGGTGAACGCACCGGGCTTTTTTCTTTAGTAATCAATTCCAATTTGCGCTTTGATGCCTGCATCAAACGCATGTTTGACCGGACGCAGCTCGCTGACGGTATCGGCCATCTCCAGAATATCCCGATGACACCCGCGCCCCGTGACGATAACCGTCTGGTGTACAGGACGATTCTTTAGAGCATCCAGCACGGCTTCCAGCGGCAGGTAGTCGTAGGCGACCATATAGGTGATCTCATCCAGCAGAACCATATTCAGCGAGGGATCGGCCAGCATTCTCTTTGCATGCTCCCAGACGGCGAGACAGGCTGCGGTGTCCGTTTCCCGATTCTGAGTATCCCACGTAAAACCGGTCGCCATCACCTGAAACTCAACGCCGTGAGGCTCAAGCAAATTCCGCTCACCGTTGGGCCATTCGCCTTTGATAAACTGGATGACGCCCACTTTTTGCCCGTGTCCGACGGCGCGTGTCGCCGTGCCGAATGCGGCGGTGGTTTTCCCTTTTCCGTTGCCGGTAAAAACGATGACGATCCCACGTTCGTCCTGGGCTGCGGCAACGCGTGCATCGACCTGTTCTTTCAGACGCTGCTGGCGCTGCTGATGACGTTCTTCACTCATTGCGAAATTCCTGGTTTACGTCCCGGCTGGGCGTCAAAGGTCATCCCGGTTTTGCGGCGGCTGTCGTCGCCCATCAGCCAGAGATAGAGCGGCATAATGTCTGCCGGGGTTTTCAGCTTCTGCGGATCTTCGCTCGGGAACGCGCTGGCGCGCATTTTGGTGCGCGTACCGCCCGGGTTAATGCAGTTTACGCGCAGATGGCGGCTCTGATACTCCTCCGCCAGCACCTGCATCATGCCTTCGGTCGCGAATTTTGATACGGCATAGGCTCCCCAGTTTGCGCGTCCTTCACGGCCAACGCTGGACGAGGTAAAGACCAGGGACCCGGACTCGGATTTGAGTAATAAAGGAAGCAATGCCTGTGTCAGGAAAAACGTGCCGTTGACGTTGACCTGCATCACCTGCTGCCAGATATCAGGATCCTGTTCATCCATCGGACGAACCTCGCCTAACAAACCGGCGTTATGCAGCACGCCGTCGAGTCTCGGATAGTGAACGCTGATGCGCTGGGCTAATTCCTGGCACACCGCGGGCGTGCAGGTCAGTAAATCGAGTGTATACCACGGGGCAGGCGTGCCGCATTTAGCCTCAACCTCCTGAGCGACGTTTTGCAGTTTTTCTTCGCTGCGGCCGATCAGAATGACGTTCGCGCCATATTCGGCGTATGTCAGGGCCGCCTCGCGGCCAATCCCGTCGCTGGCACCGGTGACAAGAATAATCCGGTTGTGCAGCAGATTTTTTTGCGGTTGATAATGCACGGTGACTCCTCAGGCGACCGGTGACGCAATGGTGCCTTTATAATGACTTTTCGGCTTTATGCCCGAATTCGCCTGATAATTCAATCAGTCTACAGGACGCATTACTGTAAAATTAACATTTTGCAAATATTTAATCTCCGGTCCGGGGATTCCTGAAGGCGCCTCGCAGAGGTAATGTCGCGAGCGAGACGCATGGGCAGGGCTGTTGTACACTGCCGTGAAAGATTCGTGGTTAAATCAAGGTGGAACGCGTGGAATTACTTTCTCAATATGGGTTGTTTTTGGCCAAAATCGCGACGGTGGTGATTGCCATTGCGGTGGTAGCCGTTCTGATTGTCAACCTGACGCAGCGCAAGCGTCAGCGTGGGGAGTTACGCATCACCCGCCTGAGCGAGCAGTATAAAGAGATGCAGGAAGAGATGTCTCTGGCGCTGCTTGATAGTCATCAACAGAAACTCTGGCTGAAAGCGCAGAAGAAAAAGCATAAACAGGAAGCCAAAGCGGCAAAGGCAAAAGCAAAGTTCAATGTGCCGCAGGATAAGGCCACGCCGCGCGTCTATGTGCTCGATTTTAAAGGCAGTATGGATGCGCATGAAGTGTCTTCTCTGCGGGAGGAAGTGACTGCCGTTCTGGCCGTGGCGACACCGCAGGATCAGGTTGTCGTGCGTCTTGAAAGCCCGGGCGGGGTGGTTCACGGTTACGGACTGGCCGCCTCACAGCTGCAGCGCCTGCGTGAAAAACAGATCCCGCTGACCGTGGCCGTGGATAAAGTGGCGGCGAGCGGTGGCTACATGATGGCCTGCGTGGCGGACAAAATTGTTGCCGCGCCGTTCTCCATAATTGGCTCGATCGGCGTGGTCGCGCAAATTCCGAACTTTAACCGCTTCCTGAAAAATAAAGAGATCGATATCGAACTTCACACGGCGGGTCAGTACAAACGTACTCTGACGCTACTGGGGGAAAACACGGAAGAAGGGCGTCAAAAATTCCGCGAAGATCTCAATGAAACGCATCATCTCTTTAAAGATTTTGTACACCGTATGCGCCCAACGCTCGATATTGAACAGGTCGCGACGGGCGAGCACTGGTACGGCGTCCAGGCGCAGGAGAAAGGGCTGGTGGATGAAGTTGGAACCAGCGACGATCTGCTGCTCAATCTGATGGAAGGTCGGGAACTGGTGGGCGTGCGCTTTACCCAGCGTAAGCGACTCCTTGACCGCTTTACCAACAGTGCCGCAGAAAGCGCGGACCGCCTGCTGCTGCGCTGGCTACAGCGCGGACAAAAACCGCTGCTGTAAACAAAAACGCGAGGCATATGCCTCGCGCTTTGCGTTAATCGACCAGGTGATATTTCTCTGAAAGCGTATGCGCCAGGTATTTGAACATGTTAAACACGGCGGTGCTTTTCGGGGTCGGTAAACCCTGTTCGTCAAGGAAGTATTCGCCGCTGAAAATCAGCACGCCATTACGCTGCTCTACGCCGGTGGCTTCAATGCCCGCCAGCGTATCTTCATGGTCACGGATAAGCTTGTTTGCTTCGATAAGCAGAGAGGCTCGGTCAATAGGTTGGGTCGTATTCTGCATAATCCACTCCTTAAACAGTGACAATAGTCTACGCCGAGGGCGCTTTGGGGGCAAATTTTCCCTGTAATGTGAGGGGATAAGGTGCAGGGTCCTGGCTGGCGGGATCTGCTTTTGCATGCTAATAAAGTTGCGTAACGAATTTTATCAGGTAGAGTGTGCGCTTTCGTCATTCTGGCAACAGAATTGCTTGACATTCAACCGGGAATTCGTCACGAATTACACGAGATGTGAGAAAAATACCCGAAAACTCAATCACCTGGGCGTCTTCTCATTAACGTCCGGTAAGACAAAGGGGTTGATATCTCCTGACGCAGTCGCAATATCATTGGCTCGTCGTCAGCGGAAGGGAAATCAACGTGCGGCGTATTCCTGGAAGAATTAAATTAGGTAAAGGTGAATATGGGTAAAGCTCTCGTCATCGTTGAGTCCCCGGCAAAAGCCAAAACGATCAATAAGTATCTGGGTAATGACTACGTGGTTAAGTCCAGCGTGGGTCATATCCGCGATTTGCCGACCAGTGGCTCAGCCAGCAAAAAGAGCGCAGACTCTACCTCCACCAAAGGGGCTAAAAAGCCTAAAAAGGATGAACGTAGCGCGCTTGTCAACCGCATGGGTGTTAACCCATGGCATAACTGGGATGCACAATATGAAGTGCTGCCCGGTAAAGAAAAAGTCGTTAACGAACTGAAGCAGCTTGCTGAAAAAGCAGACCACATCTATCTCGCAACCGACCTTGACCGCGAAGGGGAAGCCATTGCGTGGCACCTGCGGGAAGTGATTGGTGGTGATGACAAACGCTACAGCCGTGTAGTGTTTAACGAAATTACGAAGAATGCGATTCGTCAGGCGTTTGAGAAGCCGGGCGAGCTGAATATTGACCGCGTAAACGCACAGCAGGCACGTCGCTTTATGGACCGCGTTGTGGGCTACATGGTCTCTCCACTGCTGTGGAAGAAGATTGCCCGTGGCCTGTCCGCAGGGCGTGTGCAGTCCGTCGCCGTGCGTCTGGTCGTTGAGCGTGAGCGCGAAATTAAAGCCTTCGTGCCGGAAGAGTTCTGGGAAGTCGATGCCAATGTGACCACGCCGGGCGGTGACGCTCTGCCGCTGCAGGTGAGCCATCACAACGACAAGCCTTTCCGTCCGGAAAACCGCGACCAGACCATGGCCGCCGTAGCGCTGTTGGAAAAAGCACGCTATCAGGTGCTGGAACGTGAAGACAAACCGACCAGCAGCAAGCCGGGTGCGCCGTTTATTACCTCTACGCTGCAGCAGGCTGCAAGCACGCGTCTGGGTTATGGCGTGAAGAAGACCATGATGATGGCGCAGCGCCTGTATGAAGCGGGCTACATCACCTACATGCGTACCGACTCAACCAACCTGAGCCAGGATGCGGTCAACATGGTCCGCGGCTACATCAGCGACAATTTCGGTAAGAAATACCTGCCGGAAAGCGCTAACCAGTTCGCCAGCAAAGAGAACTCTCAGGAAGCTCACGAAGCGATTCGTCCTTCTGACGTCTCGGTGTTAGCGGAATCGCTGAAAGACATGGAAGCTGACGCGCAGAAACTGTATCAGCTGATCTGGCGTCAGTTCGTGGCGTGCCAGATGACCCCAGCGCAGTACGACTCCACCACGCTGACCGTCGGCGCGGGTGATTTCCGCCTGAAGGCGCGCGGTCGTATTCTGCGCTTCGACGGCTGGACGAAGGTGATGCCTGCGCTGCGTAAAGGCGATGAAGACAGAACGCTGCCTGCGGTTAATAAAGGTGACGAGTTGTCGCTTGTCGATCTGGTTCCGGCACAGCACTTCACCAAGCCACCTGCGCGCTTCAGTGAAGCGTCCCTGGTGAAAGAGCTGGAAAAACGCGGTATTGGTCGTCCATCGACCTACGCGTCCATCATCTCGACCATTCAGGACCGCGGCTACGTGCGCGTTGAAAACCGCCGTTTCTATGCGGAAAAAATGGGTGAGATCGTCACTGACCGTCTGGAAGCAAACTTCCGCGAGTTGATGAACTACGATTTCACCGCGCAAATGGAAGACAGCCTCGACCAGGTTGCCAGCCATCAGGCGGAATGGAAAAAGGTACTCGACAGCTTCTTCAGCGACTTTACCGACCAGCTTGAAAAAGCGGAGAAAGACCCTGAAGAGGGCGGCATGCTGCCTAACCAGATGGTTCTGACCAGCATCGACTGTCCAACCTGCGGCCGCAAGATGGGGATCCGCACCGCAACCACAGGCGTGTTCCTTGGCTGCTCCGGCTATGCGCTGTCACCAAAAGAGCGCTGCAAAACCACCATCAACCTGGTGCCTGAGAACGAAGTTCTCAACGTGCTGGAGGGTGACGATGCGGAAACTAACGCTCTGCGTGCCAAACGCCGCTGCAAGAAATGCGGCACGGCAATGGACAGCTACCTGATCGATCCAAAACGTAAGCTGCACGTTTGCGGTAATAACCCAACGTGTGACGGGTATGAGATCGAAGAGGGCGAGTTCCGCATTAAAGGCTATGACGGCCCGATTGTGGAATGCGAGAAGTGTGGTTCTGAAATGCACCTGAAAATGGGGCGTTTCGGTAAGTACATGGCCTGTACCAACGACGAGTGTAAAAACACGCGCAAAATTCTGCGTAACGGCGAAGTGGCTCCTCCTAAGGAAGATCCGGTTCCGCTGCCAGAACTGCCGTGCGAGAAATCAGACGCGTACTTCGTGCTGCGTGATGGTGCTGCAGGTGTCTTCCTGGCCGCCAACACCTTCCCAAAATCGCGTGAAACGCGCGCGCCGCTGGTGGAAGAGCTGCATCGCTTCCGCGATCGTCTGCCTGAGAAACTGCGTTATCTGGCCGACGCGCCACAGCAGGATCCGGAAGGCAACAAAACCGTGGTACGGTTTAGCCGTAAAACTAAGCAGCAGTATGTTACGGCAGAGAAAGAGGGTAAAGCGACCGGATGGTCAGCCTTCTTTGTCGATGGCAAATGGGTTGAAGGCAAGAAATAATCTTCCCTTACCGTAACTTACCTGTAAAAGGGCCGGATTTCCGGCCCTTTTTTATTACCTTGTTATTATTTTTTGTTCCGTACTATACAGTCAGGCTATAAATGATATAGTGGTTATAGTTAACCTGTTTCTTATTATTAAATCGTCTTAAGCGATTGACCGCATGCGCTAAATCGGATGGTCTGGCATGAAATTACAGCAGCTTCGTTATATCGTTGAGGTGGTGAATCATAACCTTAACGTCTCTTCTACCGCCGAGGGGTTGTATACCTCGCAACCGGGCATCAGCAAACAAGTTCGTATGCTGGAGGACGAGTTAGGTATCCAGATATTTGCCCGCAGCGGTAAGCATCTCACTCAGGTGACGCCTGCGGGGCAGGAAATCATCCGCATTGCGCGGGAAGTCCTCTCTAAAGTCGACGCAATTAAGTCTGTGGCGGGGGAACACACCTGGCCGGATAAAGGTTCGCTGTATATTGCCACGACGCACACCCAGGCGCGCTATGCGCTACCCGGTGTGATCAAAGGCTTTATCGAGCGTTATCCTCGCGTCTCTTTGCATATGCACCAGGGCTCGCCAACGCAAATTGCTGAAGCCGTATCCAAGGGGAATGCAGACTTTGCCATCGCCACCGAAGCGCTTCATCTGTATGACGATCTGGTGATGCTTCCATGCTATCACTGGAACCGTTCTATCGTGGTGACCCCCGATCACCCCCTGGCGGGTAAAGGGTCGGTCACTATCGAAGAGCTGGCTCAATATCCGTTGGTGACGTATACGTTTGGCTTTACCGGACGGTCCGAGCTTGATACGGCCTTTAACCGGGCAGGGTTAACGCCGCGCATTGTCTTTACCGCGACGGATGCCGACGTGATTAAAACCTATGTGCGGCTTGGTCTGGGGGTGGGCGTTATTGCCAGCATGGCGGTGGATCCGGTGTCAGACCCTGACCTGGTGCGTCTTGATGCGCATGATGTTTTCAGTCATAGCACTACAAAGATTGGCTTCCGTCGTAGCACCTTCCTCCGCAGCTATATGTATGATTTTATTCAGCGCTTTGCCCCTCATTTAACGCGTGACGTGGTTGATACCGCCGTTGCATTACGCTCAAATGAAGATATTGAAGAGATGTTTAAAGACATCAAACTCCCCGAAAAATAATCACACCCGGTATCTTTCCCTTAGGGAAAGATACCGAAATAACGCCTCAAAGCTAAATTAGAATTATCATCATCTACGCATCCCCTGTCATATAATGTCATTATCCATTTAATCTGTAAGGCCATAATGTCGTGAATTGGCGACAAAAGTAGAAACTAATTTACGCCTTCGCAAATTTTTCTTTTCAATTATTTATTTCTGGTCAAAAGATTGAATATTTCATACCTTCCGGTGCGTAAATTCACTGGCTTTTCGGCTAAAGTTTCTTTAGGATTTATCTCAACAGATGATTAATTGTACCAATTGTTTGGTCCTAAATGATAAGCGATGTCGATTGTATGAGGTTAGCAATGCCTTCAGGAAGTGAAGAACCGCAAAGGGATCCTGCGCTCAAGCGTAAAGCCTGGCTGGCGGTCTTTCTCGTCTCTACCCTGTTTTGGGTGGTGGTTGCTCTCCTGGCCTGGAAATATTGGGGTTAAATATGGCAGTGACGGTACGTACAGAAACGGTAAAACAGATGTGTCAGCATCGTGACAACGGCCACAGAGGGCGTAAAGCACCTGCGACTGTTGTACCCGCGTCCTGGAAACTAACGCCGCAGCAGCAAGCGTTTATTGATGTGTTCGCAGAAGACGAACCCAAAAAACAATAATTTAGTTAATTGCGTAATGATGCAAATAGTCTGAATATCGACTCTGCACTTTCGTACTCTTTAATAAATACACATCAGCAATATAGCACTGAGGACTTACCTCGGAACTTTTAATAAATAATGCCTGGTGTCCCTATGATGAATAACATGACGTCTCACAAATACTGGTCATGGATCGGCGTTTTTACCGTGTCGATTCTGTTCTGGAGTCAGCTCATCTGGTTGGCCCTCCACTAAATTGTAAAACCTCGCTACGGCGGGGTTTTTTGTTTTTCCTTTCTGGACCAATCCTAAATTTATCAATTTGGGTTGTTATCAAAACGTTACGACATCTTTGTGTTATCTTTAATTACGGCCCTGATGATTGTCGGGGCATCTCTGTGATTAAGGAGGAGCTTATGTCGTTAACCCTACGCGAAGCCAGTAAGGATACGTTACAGGCAGAAAATAAAACCTGGCATTACTACAGCCTGCCGCTGGCTGCCAGAACGCTTGGGGACATTTCGCGTTTACCCAAGTCATTGAAAGTTTTACTGGAAAACCTATTGCGCTGGCAGGACGGTGACTCTGTCACCCTCGATGATATCAAGGCGCTGGCAGGGTGGCTGGAAAATGCCCATGCCGACAGAGAAATCGCCTACCGCCCGGCCAGGGTGCTGATGCAGGACTTTACCGGTGTCCCGGCCGTCGTTGATTTAGCCGCGATGCGCGAGGCCGTTAAGCGTCTCGGCGGAGATACGGCAAAAGTGAATCCGCTTTCCCCCGTTGACCTCGTCATTGACCACTCCGTAACCGTTGACCGCTTTGGTGATGACGACGCCTTTGGCGAGAACGTGCGTCTGGAGATGGAACGCAACCACGAGCGCTACGTGTTTCTTAAGTGGGGGCAGCAGGCGTTCAGCCGGTTTAGCGTGGTCCCGCCGGGTACCGGTATTTGTCACCAGGTGAACCTTGAATATCTGGGTAAAGCCGTCTGGAGTGAATTGCAGGATAAAGAGTGGGTCGCCTATCCGGACACGCTGGTGGGCACGGACTCCCATACCACCATGATCAACGGTCTGGGCGTGCTGGGCTGGGGCGTCGGGGGTATCGAAGCGGAAGCGGCCATGCTCGGCCAGCCGGTGTCCATGCTTATCCCTGACGTGGTGGGCTTCAAGCTCACCGGCAAGCTGTCTGAAGGCATTACCGCCACCGATCTGGTGCTCACCGTCACCCAGATGCTGCGTAAGCATGGTGTGGTGGGTAAGTTTGTAGAATTCTACGGTGATGGTCTGGATTCGCTGCCGCTTGCCGACCGTGCCACCATTGCCAATATGGCGCCGGAATACGGTGCAACCTGCGGCTTTTTCCCCATCGATGACGTCACGCTGGAATACATGCGCCTTAGCGGGCGCAGCGAAGAGCAGGTCGCGCTGGTGGAGGCCTATACCAAAGCGCAGGGCATGTGGCGAAACCCGGGCGATGAACCGGTCTTCACCAGCACGCTTGAACTCGATATGGGAAGCGTCGAGGCGAGCCTCGCCGGGCCGAAACGTCCACAGGATCGGGTTGCGCTGAGTGACGTGCCAAAAGCCTTTGCCGCCAGCAATGCCCTGGAAGTGAACGTGGCGCAGAAAGATCATCGTCCGGTCGACTATGTTCTGAACGGACATCAGTATCAGCTCCCGGACGGCGCGGTTGTTATTGCGGCCATTACCTCCTGCACCAACACCTCGAACCCCAGCGTCTTAATGGCGGCAGGTCTGCTGGCTAAAAAGGCGGTAGAGCTTGGGCTAAAACCTCAGCCATGGGTCAAGGCCTCGCTGGCACCGGGTTCCAAAGTGGTATCGGATTATCTGGCGCAGGCCAAACTGACGCCGTACCTTGACGAACTGGGCTTTAACCTCGTGGGCTATGGCTGTACGACCTGCATTGGTAACTCCGGTCCACTGCCTGAACCGATTGAAACGGCGATTAAGCAGGGCGACCTGACGGTAGGCGCGGTCCTGTCCGGTAACCGAAACTTTGAAGGGCGTATTCACCCGCTGGTGAAAACCAACTGGCTTGCCTCGCCGCCGCTGGTCGTGGCGTATGCCCTTGCAGGCAACATGAATATCAACCTGGCGACCGATCCGATTGGGCACGATCGCAAGAATGATCCTGTCTACCTGAAAGATATCTGGCCATCTTCGCGTGAAATCGCGCTGGCCGTTGAAAAGGTCTCAACCGAGATGTTCCGCAAAGAGTATGCGGAGGTCTTTGAAGGCACGCCGGAGTGGAAAACCATCAACGTCGTGGGCTCAGATACCTACGACTGGCAGGATGACTCGACCTATATTCGTCTGTCGCCGTTCTTTGATGAGATGCTGGCCGAGCCGGCACCGCTTAAAGATATCCACGGCGCGCGCATACTGGCGATGCTGGGGGATTCCGTCACGACGGACCACATCTCTCCGGCGGGGAGTATTAAAGCCGATAGCCCGGCAGGACGTTATCTGCAGAGCCGGGGTGTCGAACGCCGCGATTTTAACTCCTACGGCTCGCGTCGCGGCAACCATGAGGTCATGATGCGCGGGACCTTTGCCAACATCCGCATTCGTAACGAAATGGTCCCGGGCGTGGAAGGGGGCATGACGCGCCATCTGCCGGGGACGGAAGTGGTTTCGATTTATGATGCGGCGGTCAAATATCAACAGGAAGGTACGCCGCTGGCGGTGATCGCCGGGAAAGAGTACGGTTCCGGCTCCAGCCGCGACTGGGCGGCGAAAGGTCCGCGTCTGCTGGGCGTTCGCGTGGTCATCGCCGAATCGTTCGAACGTATTCACCGCTCGAATCTGATTGGTATGGGGATCCTGCCGCTCGAGTTTCCGCAGGGTGTGACGCGTAAAACGCTGGGACTGACCGGGGAAGAGCAGATTGAGATTAGCGGTCTGCAAAACCTGCAGCCGGGGAAAACGGTGCCGGTGAAGTTAACGCGGGCAGACGGGAAAATCGAGGTGCTGGATTGCCGGTGCCGTATTGATACGGCAACCGAGCTGACCTATTACCAGAACGACGGCATTTTACATTATGTGATTCGTAAGATGCTGGATTGATGAAACGAGCCCGGCACCCGTGCCGGGCTTTTTAGCATTACTCTTTCAGCAGATGACCCATTTTGGCGGCTTTGGTATCCAGGTAGTGGGCGTTCTTCGGGTTACGGCCGACAATCAGCGGTACGCGCTCGACGATATTGATCCCCGCTTCGGTCAGGATCTCCACTTTTTTCGGGTTATTGGTCAGCAGGCGAACTTCGTCCACGCCCAGCAGCTTGAACATATCGGCGCATAAGGTGAAGTCGCGTTCGTCAGCGGCAAAGCCGAGCTGATGGTTTGCTTCAACCGTATCGTAGCCCTGGTCCTGAAGCGCGTAGGCGCGGATTTTATTCAGCAGACCAATATTACGACCTTCCTGACGGTGATAAAGCAGCACACCGCGGCCTTCTTCTGCAATATGAGACAGGGCGGCTTCCAGCTGGAAACCACAATCACAGCGCAGGCTGAACAGCGCGTCGCCGGTAAGACACTCTGAATGGACGCGGGACAGAACCGGCGTCTGCCCTGAAATGTCACCATAAACCAGCGCGACATGATCCTGTCCGGTTGCCAGTTCTTCAAAACCCACCATCAGGAAATCGCCCCATGGGGTTGGCAGTTTGGCTTCTGCCACACGTTTAAGCTGCATGTGATTCTCCAGAGTAGGCTGACACGTTTCGTGCCTTTGCCCTGTTTTGCTTTCTGTATCAGTTCATTTTGCCACAAGCTCAGCAGGTTCGCCTAATGGGCACCATGCTATATGAACGTTAAACGCACGATCCGACATATCCACCAGGATGATTAATTTCAGTTATGATTGTGACGCTTAGCGAAAAAGGAGAAGACATGCTTTCAATCGCCAGACGTACGGCAGCAGGTGCGGCCATTTTACTGATTATGCCTCTGGCCGTATGGCTTTCAGGCTGGATGTGGCAGCCCGGGCACAATGCCACGTGGCTGAAAACGTTATACTGGATAACGGAAACGGTCACCCAGCCGTGGGGGATTATTACCCACGTACTCCTCTGCGCCTGGTTTCTGTGGTGCCTGCGCTTTCGTTTGCGCGCGGCGCTGATGCTCTTTGCGATCCTCGGGGGCGCTATCCTTGTCGGCCAGGGCGTAAAGTCCTGGGTTAAAGATCGCGTTCAGGAACCGCGTCCTTTTGTCGTCTGGCTGGAAAAAACGCATCATGTTCCGGTGGATGAGTTCTACAATTTAAAGCGTAAAGATCGTGGCGCGCTGGTGAAAGAACAGCTTTCGGAACAGCAGGATATCCCGAAATTCTTGCGTAAACACTGGCAGAAAGAGACCGGGTTCGCGTTTCCTTCCGGTCACACCATGTTTGCGGCCAGCTGGGCGTTGCTGGGGGTTGGGCTGCTTTGGCCAAGGCGCCGAACGATCACTATCGTGATTTTACTGGTCTGGGCGACGGGAGTCATGGGCAGCCGCCTGCTGCTGGGGATGCACTGGCCGCGCGACCTGGTCGTCGCCACGCTCATCTCATGGCTGCTGATCGTGCTGGCGACCTGGCTCACTGAACGATTCTGCGGCCCGCTAACGCCACCGCCAGAAGAGAAAGAAGAAATTGCCGAAAGGGACCAGACAGACGCCTGACGGTTGATATTCCGCATTTTGCCCATAGATCCATGACCTGCGCGTCACTTTTTCCGTTTCGCGCTCGTCGCTAAAATGGTAGTTTATAAGGCTGATTGCGGTGAATTGAACACACTTTATTCGCTTGAACCACATAACGGGAAGTAATGTGAAATATTTACTCATTTTCTTACTGGTATTGGCGATTTTTGTCATTTCAGTCACGTTGGGTGCACAAAACGATCAGCAGGTGACGTTTAACTATCTGCTGGCTCAGGGTGAGTATCGCGTCTCGAGCCTGCTGGCGGTCTTATTTGCTGCCGGATTTGCCATTGGCTGGCTGGTTTGCGGTCTGTTCTGGCTTAAAGTCCGTGTTTCTCTTGCGCGCGCTGAACGTAAAATTAAGCGACTCGAAAATAACATTGCCCCTGCGTCTGACATCCCGGAAAGCTCTGGTGTGCCGGTCGTGAAGGAATAATCGACTATGCTGGAGTTGTTGTTTCTGCTTTTGCCTGTAGCCGCAGCCTATGGCTGGTATATGGGCCGCAGAAGTGCGCAACAAACAAAACAGGATGAGGCCAACCGGCTCTCCCGCGACTACGTTGCGGGGGTGAACTTCCTTCTGAGCAATCAGCAGGACAAAGCGGTAGACCTGTTCCTCGATATGCTGAAAGAGGATACGGGGACGGTTGAAGCGCATCTCACCCTGGGCAACCTGTTCCGCTCGCGCGGCGAGGTCGATCGTGCCATTCGTATTCACCAGACCCTGATGGAAAGCGCCTCGCTGACCTACGATCAACGTCTCCTTGCGGTGCAACAGCTGGGGCGGGATTACATGGCCGCAGGTTTGTACGATCGCGCAGAAGATATGTTCGCGCAGCTGGTGGACGAAACAGATTTCCGCATCGGCGCGCTGCAGCAGCTCCTGCAGATTTATCAGGCCACCAGCGACTGGCAGAAAGCCATTGATACCGCGGAACGTCTGGTGAAGCTGGGTAAAGATAAGCAGCGCGTTGAGATCGCCCATTTCTACTGTGAGCTGGCTCTTCAGCAGATGGGCAACGACGACATGGATAAAGCCATGGCGCTGCTGAAGAAAGGCGCCGCCGCGGACCGCAACAGCGCGCGAATCTCCATCATGATGGGGCGCGTCTTTATGGCGAGTGGCGACTACGCCAAAGCCGTTGAAAGCCTGCTGCGGGTTATCGACCAGGACAAAGAGCTGGTCAGTGAAACGCTGGAAATGCTGCAAACCTGCTATCAACAGCTGGACAAGCAGGAAGAGTGGGTAGCTTTCCTGCGTCGCTGCGTGGAAGAAAATACCGGTGCCACCGCTGAACTGATGCTCTCAGACGTCGTTGAGCAGTATGAGGGAAGCGACACCGCGCAGGTTTATATTACGCGTCAGCTGCAGCGCCATCCGACCATGCGGGTGTTCCATAAGCTGATGGATTACCACCTGAACGACGCTGAAGAAGGGCGCGCCAAAGAGAGCCTGATGGTGCTGCGCGACATGGTTGGCGAACAGGTGCGCAGCAAGCCGCGCTATCGTTGCCAGAAGTGTGGTTTTACCGCGTATACGCTCTACTGGCACTGTCCTTCCTGCCGCGCCTGGTCCACCATCAAGCCAATCCGTGGTCTGGACGGGCAGTAATTTTTTTAAAACACTCCACTTTAGTTACAACATACTGATCTTTTTTCCCATATCCTGAACTCCGTGCGGTTTGTCGGCCTGGCAGGCGCGTAAATGGATCCTGTCAATTTGCGACGTCGGCAGGTAGAATGCTGGCCGTTTATCTGTTCCGCGCCGCTGCGCGCCCATAGACGAAAAGGGCTGGTCATGACGTCTGTTACATCCTCCACTTCCCGCGTAATTACGGATTCTCCTGTTGTTGTTGCGCTTGATTACAATAAGCGTGACGCTGCACTGGCGTTTGTCGACGGCATCGACCCTCGCGACTGCCGTCTGAAAGTTGGCAAAGAGATGTTCACGCTGTTTGGACCGCAAATCGTTCGCGATCTGCAGCAGCGCGGCTTTGACGTTTTCCTCGACCTGAAATTCCATGATATCCCGAATACCACGGCGCACGCCGTTGCCGCAGCCGCAGAGCTGGGCGTATGGATGGTCAACGTCCATGCATCGGGTGGGGCAAGAATGATGACGGCCGCCCGTGAGGCGCTCCTGCCGTTCGGTAAAGATTCACCGTTGCTGATTGCGGTCACCGTTCTGACCAGTATGGACGAAAACGATCTACGCGACCTGGGCGTGACGTTGTCACCCGCCGAGCATGCCGAACGTCTCGCGCGTCTGACGCAGCATTGCGGCCTGGATGGCGTCGTCTGCTCCGCGCAGGAAGCGGTACGTTTCAAATCAGCGCTGGGCCAGGATTTTAAACTGGTTACGCCGGGTATCCGTCCTGCAGGCAGCGAAGTGGGCGATCAGCGCCGTATTATGACGCCTGAGCAGGCGCTGGCTGCTGGCGTTGACTACATGGTCATCGGGCGTCCGGTAACGCAGTCTGCCAACCCGGCTGAGACGCTTAAGGCTATTAACGCCTCACTGAAAAAGGGGGCGTAATGACCGATTCCAACAGCCGTCTGGTCTATTCAACCGACAGCGGGCGTATAGACGAGCCGAAAGCGAAAGTGGAACGTCCTAAGGGGGACGGCATCGTTCGGATCCAGCGCCAGACCAGTGGACGAAAAGGGAAAGGGGTTTGCCTTATCTCCGGCATTGACTTGGATGATGCTGAACTGGCAAAGCTGGCGGCCGAGTTGAAAAAGAAATGTGGCTGCGGCGGCGCCGTGAAAGACGGCATTATTGAAATCCAGGGGGATAAGCGTGATTTAATAAAATCTCTGCTTGAAGCCAAAGGGATGAAAGTCAAACTGGCAGGCGGCTAAAATAAATGAGCCACGGCAAATGCCGTGGCTCGTGTTATATACGTGCGTATGTCAGACCTGAAATGCGTTCAAATATCGCAATACCGGGGAAGGCTTAGATAATAATTATTTGCCAACCTGGTGACCGATAATACCACCGACAGCAGCGCCACCTAATGTACCCAGCGTACTACCATCCGTTAATACTGCACCACCGAGAGCACCGGCACCGGCACCAATAGCGGTGTTACGGTCACGTTTAGACCAGTTAGAGCACGCGCTCAGGGACATTGCTACAGTGATTGCCAGAACAGCGGCGGCTAATTTTTTGCTGGTTAAGGTCATAATACTTTCTCCTGAATTATCGATTCACGGAAAGATGTACACGTTAAGTATAGACGAATCGAATACTTAATTCTGTTCTCCGTGAAAGCTGGTCGCGCAGGCGTTACGTAATCACGCAGGTGATAGTCACTTCCTGTTATATCGCTAACATTAATTTTACGACTTTAATGCAGGTTAAACAGGTAAAAACTCTTAAAGAAGTACCAGGAATCATCTCAGAGAAAGAAGGGCGTATGCGCCCGAAATTCGGGCGCGGAGGGAACTCAGGCGGTCGTTTTAATAATATTGACGATCAGCCCGTCATCTTCCAGTTTATTACGGTGCGCGTCGCTCAACCGTTCATCGGTAATCACGCGGCTAAAGCGTGAAACCGGGCCCATCGTATAAGGGTGAACGGCGCCAAATTTAGAGCTGTCGGTCAATACAATGGCTTCACACTCTTTTTCCAGCACGGCATTCACGACGTCAGAGCGCATCATATCCCGGCCGGTAAAACCTGTCTCAGGCTGCCAGCCGTCAATCCCGATAAAGGCCTTGCTGAAATGAACCTGCTGAACATACTGACGGGTCAGCGGGCCAACCATGCTTTCACTTTTTTTCTGGTAAATACCGCCCAGCAGAATCACCTCGCAGCGCGTCTCTTTGAGCAAATGCGCGATATAGCTGCTGACGGTGATGATGGTAACGTCTTTTTGATCGGCAAGCGTGCGCGCCAGCAGGGCATTACTGCTGCCGTTTTCAATAAAAACGGTCTCGCCGTTGTTCACCAGGGACGCGGCAAATTCCGCCAGTTCACGTTTGAGCGCGTAGTTATTCATCATGCGCGTCTCAACGTCATCGCTGTCCAGCGGGACAGCATATCCGTGCGCGCGACGAAGGTAGCTCTGTTTTTCCAGCAGATTAAGATCCTGACGAATGGTGACTTCAGACACGCCAGTGGTTTTAGCGAGATCGACTACGCTTACGCGTCCCTGATCGATGACCATCTGCAAAATGAGTTGTTGTCGGGAATTCATAGCATCCATTTAATAAAGCGAAACGAGGTCGGAGACGGTGGGATTAAACTTCCCACGGCGCTTTTGGCTGTCCGTTTTCTGGCGCATTGTCGGCACCATTCTGAGCAAGAAGTTCAGACTTCAGGATCTCGAGATTACGGATAGCAGAGTGATAATCGCCCGCCACCAGGATATCCAGCACGGTATCAATTCGTTGTGCTACAGCTTGTGCGTCAATAGTCGACATAATCTCACCCCAGGCGCGAAAAGTTAATATTTTCAATGATGCAGAAAATAGGATCAAAAGAGAAGGGAAAAAATGCAATAACTAAATTACATAAACGTAAGTGATAAATTTATTCCCCCTCATGCAGCAGGCTTAATGAGTGGATTAGTCTAAAACTGCGCGCAAGGCGCTTTTTTATAAGAGGAATTAGACTATGACAGTTATCAATCAGCCTACCTGCACACTGTTTACCGATACTGAACGGTTCACGCAGCTGTCAGGGTATTACGAGGCGGAGCGTCACACGGTCTGGATGATGCTGCGGGCTCAGCCACGTCCTTGCTTTAACCATGCGTTAATAGAGGAGATCATGAACTTTTCATGGCTGGTTCGCCAGTCCGGGTTTGCGGTTGATTTTTGGGTAACCGGATCGCTGGTTCCCGAGATGTACAATACGGGCGGTGATTTACAGTTCTTCGTCGAGTGCATTCAGAACGGACGTCGGGAAGCGTTACGGGCGTACGCTCGCGCCTGCGTTGACTGCGTCCATGCGGCCTCGCGAGGGTTTGATACGGGAGCCATCACTCTGGCAATGGTCGAAGGCAGTGCGTTAGGGGGCGGGTTTGAGGCCGCTCTGGCGCACCATTTCGTCCTGGCTCAGCGCGATGCCCGTTTAGGTTTCCCTGAAATTGCCTTCAACCTGTTTCCGGGTATGGGAGGATATTCCCTGGTTGCACGCCGTGCAGGCATGAAGCTGGCGGAGGAACTCATCTACAAAGGGGAATCCCATACGGCTGAATGGTACGAACAGCACGGGCTGGTGGATGTCCTGTTTGAACCGGGACAAAGCTATGTCTCTACCCGAACCTTCATCGATACGCTGCGGCCAAAACTGAATGGCGTAAGGGCGATGCTGCGCGCCCGTACGCGCGTTCTGCAATTGCCCCGCAGTGAACTGATGGACATCACGGAAGACTGGGTTGATGCCGCTTTCTGCCTGGAGCCGAAAGATATCACCTACATGGAGCGTCTGGTCACGCTGCAAAACCGCCATCACGCGGCGGGCCTGCGTAAAGCCAGTTAACGTTGATTTCGCGCTTGATATCGTTTTAGCCATCGCTCGAATGCGGCAGCGGGCATCGGCTTAGCAAACAGAAAACCCTGCCGTTCGTTGACGCCGTTCTTGGTCAGAAAGGCGTCTTCTTTTGCATTTTCCACACCCTCGGCAATCACCTGCAGATTTAACGCCTGCGCCACCGCGACGATAGCGCGCACCAGCGACTGGGAAATAGACTGCTTATGAATATCCCTGACGAAAGATTGATCGAGCTTAATGGCGTCGATAGGGAAGCGGGCCAGCTGAGAAAGGGAAGAGTAGCCGGTGCCAAAATCATCAAGATGAATTTGCGCCCCGAGTCGGCTGAACTGCTGGATCACGGACAGCGCCAGCTCTTCATTTTCGATAAGACAGCTTTCGGTCAACTCAACGTCGACCGGGCAGTATTCAAAATTCAAATCCTTCAGCGCCTGCTTTAAGTCGCTGAAGATGGTCTGGTCGGCCAGCTGGCGTGCAGAGACGTTCACCGCCACGCGCAGGTTTATTCCCTTATCGCGCCATTTTGCCACCTGGCGAACCACGTCGAGCATCACCCAGCGGCCCAGCGGCACAATCAACCCCGACTCCTCGGCATAAGAGATAAACTCCAGCGGCGGGATCAGGCCGCGTTCTGGTGATTGCCAGCGGACCAGCGCTTCAAGGCTTCTGACTTCTCCGCGCCAGGTTATTTTCGGCTGATAGTGGATCAGAAGCTGATCGTTATCTAGGGCTTTGCGCAGGTTGGTATCCAGCCAGAGATATTCAAACACGCGCTGGTTCATCTCGGGTGAGAAGACGCAGAACTTGCCCCGGCCGTTCTCTTTGGCAGTGTACATGGCGGTATCGGCGTTGCGAATAACGCTTTCCCGGTCGTTCCCGTGCTGCGGGGCGAGGGCGATACCCAGAGAGCAGCCGGTATAAATCTCAATCAGACCGATTCGGAACGGCTGGCGCAGACGGGTTAAAATGCGCGACGCCATCGCCTCCAGAGAGCCCTGAGAGGTATTGGTGGCCATGACGATAAACTCATTGCCGCCAAGACGCGCCAGCACCTGTTCTTCATCCAGACAACTCAAAATGGCGAGGGCGACGGCCTGCAACAGCTGGTCGCCAAACATATGCCCGTAAGCGTCGTTGACCTTTTTAAAGTTATCCAGATCGAGATACACCACGCCCACCTGCGTGTCGCCGCGGTTGTCGATGGCGTCAGAAATCAGATCGTGGATTGCATTGCGGTTTGGCAGGCCGGTGATGGTATCGGTATTGGCCAGCACGCGCAGCCGCTCCTGAGCGCGGCGCTCCTCGGTAATATCTGTCCCGGAACAGATGAGGAAAATTTCATTTTTACCGCTGCCGCTGTGAACGAATTTGTTTCTGAACAGAAACAGCCGCTGCCCTTTACGCGTTTTGATCCAGCGTTCGACTTCGTAGGAGCTGCCGTTGCGAAAAAAACCGGTAATATTGCGCTTTGAGGCTGCCGCTTCGCTGCGGCTCATAAACAGCTTAAATACGTTCTGACCAATGACTTCTTGCTCTTTCAGGCCGGTGTACTCTTCGCTAAGCCGGTTAAAACGCTGAATATTGCCGTGCTGATCGAGGATAACAATGACGGAGTTGGCCTCGGAGACAACCTGTTCCGCAAAAGAGAGCCCCTGAGCCAGATCGCGCGCCACGGAGGGCGTATCATTCCAGGCGGAAGCGGTGCCTGCCCACTCGTTGCGGGTAATTTTACGGCCCACAAGATGAACCGGGACATCTTCCCCGTATAGGGAGAGCGACATGGAAATGCTGGAGGTAATAACGGTTAAATGACGGATGAGATCGGCCTGTTCATCGTCCAGCGCCACGACCTGAGTGACATCGGCATTTTCGCTGGTGGAAAGGTGCAGAGCGTTGCTGTCAGCTGACAGGCGCCACCACGGGCTGTGAGTCCCCATGTAGCGAAACAGCAAATTCTGCTCCAGATCGTCCATCATGTTTTCTCCCGCAGCTGTTCATTAGCGCACAAATTATTCATTTGCTGTCGACTTTTCCGTTGAGAAACAGCGGCAAAACCGAAGTGAACCTGTTGTTTTTCCCTGCTTTCTTATAATAAAACGAGCCAGGTGAAAAAGGATACTGAGCGTATAGAAATTCACGTAACCGAATATAACAACACTCTTTTACTGTAGATAATTATGGCGATTTTGGGCGAAGGGATACTGAAAATAGTAAGGAAAAATAATGATTTTGTGGCGGGGATAAAAAGAAAAATTGTCGGCCCTTCCGGAAAGGAAATGGCCGACAATTGAACCGGTTATCAGGCGACAGGGCGCGCGATAATACTGCGGGTTTCCATGCGAACTTCGGCGATAGTAACGTCAATCACGTCGGTGACTTTGTAAACTGTTTCACCTTTAATTTGCACGGTACCGTTTTCCTGGCTATAGACCATTTCGTCACGAACCGCATGCAGGAACGGCGCAGGAATAAACGCGACAGCACCGTTATCGACCAGGCGGACGCGCATACCTCCGCGGCTGATATCAATGATCTCTGCGGCGAAACGGGTATCCGTACCGGCTTTATCCTGCAGGAAGCGTGCGTACAGCCAGTCTCCAACGTCACGTTCCGCCATGCGGTTCAGGCGGCGACGATCGGCCATCTGCAGCGTGGTGTCCTCCTGAGGACGGGCAATGGTTTCACCTTTGATAATCGCTTTCAGCAGACGATGGTTAACCATATCGCCATACTTACGGATCGGCGATGTCCAGGTGGCGTAAGCTTCGAGGCCAAGGCCAAAGTGCGGGCCAGGCTCGGTGCTGATTTCCGCGAAGGACTGGAAGCGACGAATGCGGCTGTCCAGGAAACCCGACGGCTGAGCGTCCAGTTCTCGGCGAAGCTTGCAGAAGCCCGGCAGCGTCAGCACTTCTTCCGGATCAACGTGCACATCGTGAGTCTTCAGCAGGGCCGCCAGCGCTTCGGTATTCGCCGGATCAAAACCGGTGTGGACGTTGTAAATGCCAAAGCCCAGCTTGTCGCGCAGCACGCGTGCGGCGCAGATGTTGGCGGAAATCATCGCCTCTTCAACGATGCGGTTCGCAATGCGTCGCGGTTCGGCCACGATGTCCAGCACTTCTCCTTTCTCGCCCAGAACAAAGCGATAGTCCGGGCGGTCTTTGAACACCAGCGCATGGGTTTTACGCCACTCGCCGCGGTTGAGGCAGATGCGATGCAGCAGACGGATTTGCGCGGCAATGGCGTCTGATTCAGGTTTCCAGCTACCGGTATTTTCAAGCCAGTCGGAGACGTTATCGTAGGCCAGCTTGGCTTTCGATTCGATGGTGGCGGCAAAGAACTCGATATCGTCTTCAATCGCGCCATCTGCGGCGATAGTCATGCGGCAGGCAAGGACCGGGCGCACTTCATTTGGACGCAGCGAGCAGAGATCGTCTGACAATTCGCGCGGCAGCATCGGAATGTTGAAGCCCGGCAGATAGTTGGTGAACGCACGGATTTTCGCGGCGTCATCCAGCTTGCTGCCTTCGGCAATCCAGGCGGTTGGATCGGCAATGGCGACTGTCAGATGGAGTTTGCCATCGGCGCCTTCTTCAGCGTACAGCGCGTCATCCATATCTTCCGTGCTGGCGCTGTCGATGGTGACAAACTCCAGTGCGGTGAGATCGCGGCGCGTCAGACCTTCGTCCTGCATCTCGGTCGCTACGCCGTTCGGCGCTTCTTTTTCAAGATTATGGCGTGCCAGCGTGACCCACCATGGCACGAAATGGTCGGCGCCAAAGGTGATGAACTGGGTCAGCTCAGCATAAAAACCGCGATCGCCTTTCAGGGGATGACGACGCATTTCTGCTACGGCCCAGTCACCTTCTTTAAAATCATGCTCAACGCCACGGGCGGCGCGGCAGGGAATGGCATCTTTCAGCAGGGGATGATCCGGCACGATAGCAAGACGATCGTCTTTTCTCTGCACCTTACCCACAAAACGGGTCAGGAACGGTTCGATCAGTTCTTCCGGCTCGGCAGACTCGCGGTCCTTCTCGGTATGAATGACGGCCATGACGCGATCGCCATGCATCACTTTCTTCATCTGCGGAGGCGGAATGAAGTAGCTTTTCTGCGCGTCAACCTCAAGGAAGCCAAAGCCTTTTTCCGTGGCTTTTACGACCCCTTCTGCACGCGGCGTCTGGGAATGCAGTTGCTGTTTAAGCTGCGCTAGCAGCGGGTTGTCCTGAAACATAATGTTCTATTTTCGTAGCCATTGAGCGGCTGACAGTTTTACGCGATTCTCACTGTCTCAGCAAGCGCTCTTTGGGTAATTAGTATGGTTATTCCTCTTTACCAAACGCGACTTTCAAACGATTGAGCCAGCCATCAAACGCGCTCCGGGTAAGCAGCATGATGGCATGTTCACCGTGGAGTCCTTGATCCGTGAGAGGGGTAAACTGCGCGGCGCTGAAGCGGTCCGGAGAGCGCGTCAGCAGTTCGACCGCCGCCGAAAGTGCGGGGGACGTCAGCGGGATCGCTTCGCGGGTGTTTAACAGGATTTCTCCGGTCAGGTCGAGCAGCGACGGCTCGTGGCAAAGGACCGGCGTCAGTGCCTCCAGCGCGGGTTCTGCCTGCCAGCGGGACAGCGACTCAAGCTGATGCGCACTCGCATAGCGCAGCTCGACGACGGGCAACAGCGGCACCCAGGCGGCGTGGCTCGCGGGCAGCGTGTGCGGCTGAATATGATGGCCTGGCAACCAGCGAACGGGGTGTCCTAACAGCGCCTGAAAAACCGCGACCACGCGCGCCTGAAAACCAATAAACCCGATAATCTGGTTAATCACCACAATGTCATATATTGACAGGCCAACCTCATCAAGCTGGTTCTGCGCTTTATCATCAATGACATCAGGGGAGCTGGCGAGCTGGCGGGCATACTGCGTAATTTGCGCCAGACGTCGGTTGCTTTCACGCGAGGAGTCCGGGCCGGGAAGCGGGGCGAGGAGGGCGGCGTAATGGTTACAAAGCCGCTGAACGCCACAGGCCTGGGCGACCGTTAGCGCGGTGCTGAGCCGATCGTAGGTGCTGAGCGTATGCAGGCGGTTCACGGGAATCGAGAGCGGAAACAGCTGGTGGCACAAGGCTCTGGCAGGGGTAAGCCAGCCAGAACAGGCGGCGACAATCTCATCAGGCAGGGCTAAATCGAGCAAAAAACGATCGTCGACGTTAGCGGCTTCGGGCACCAGAGGCAGAACATCTGTCTGCGCGTGGTTCGACTGGGTCTCGTGATACCAGTGGCCTTTGCCGGAAAAACGGCGTTGTTCCATGTGCGTTCCTTGATCTCAAAATGGCGATCAATATCCTGGCGTAAGGCAGATAAAGGGAAAAATATTGTTAGGTGATAACAAATAGCAGAACGGAATAACGAAGGGGCGGTGCGGGGGAGAAACTCTCTTCCCGTGCGGGAAGAGAGTCACAGCTTATTTAATTTCCAGCTCGTTCATTGCAGCGATGTTGAAGCCGCCGTCAACGTGAACTACTTCGCCGGAGATACCAGCGGAAAGGTCAGAGCACAGGAATGCTGCAGAGTTACCCACATCTTCAATGGTAACGGTACGACGAATCGGGGTAACCGCTTCGCAGTGTGCCAGCATTTTACGGAAATCTTTAATACCGGAAGCTGCCAGGGTGCGGATAGGACCTGCAGAGATGGCGTTAACGCGCACGCCTTCAGGACCCATTGCGTTCGCCATGTAGCGTACGTTGGCTTCCAGAGAGGCTTTCGCCAGGCCCATAACGTTGTAGTTAGGGATAGCACGCTCAGCGCCCAGGTAGGACAGAGTCAGCAGGGCTGCGCCCGGGTTCAGCATCGCGCGGCAGGATTTCGCCATCGCAACGAAGCTGTAGGAGCTGATGTCGTGAGCGATTTTGAAGCCATCACGGGTAACCGCGTTCACGTAGTCGCCGTCCAGCTGGTCGCCAGGAGCGAAGCCAATGGAGTGAACGAAACCGTCGAATTTCGGCCATGCTTTTGCCAGTTCAGCAAACATGCCGTCGATGCTTTCGTCTTGTGCAACGTCACATTCCAGAACGATGCTGGAACCCAGCTGCGCGGCAAACTCTTCAACACGGCCTTTCAGCTTGTCGTTCTGGTAGGTGAACGCCAGCTCAGCGCCTTCGCGATGCATTGCCTGTGCGATGCCGTATGCGATGGACAGTTTGCTGGCAACGCCAGTCACCAGAATGCGCTTACCGGAAAGAAAACCCATAGCTTTAATCCTTATATTCATTGCTAATTTTGCCTTGTAATTCATAGCGTTACAGGCAGTATTTCAAAATCATTCGAAATTAGCTCGAAATTATAGCCCACTCACAGCCCCTTGTGTCACGATATTTCTCGCTGTTCTCCGAAGACGCCTGCTCCGAAGAATGCGCCGCGGACTCGCGGGGGCTCAAAATTTCAGCATTCGTCCAGTATATCACCCGGCAACAGCTTCGCCTCATCCAACCAGCGAGGAAGCGCGATCCCGCAAGGGTATTCACGCTTTCCTGAGGTTGTCGATGAAGCGCGCGATGACGATAAAGAAAACCGGTACGAAGAAAATGGCGAGAAGCGTACCGCTAATCATCCCGCCAAATACGCCGGTACCGATGGCATGCTGCGTACTGTCGCTCGCCCCATGGGCCAGCATCAACGGAACAACCCCTAAGGTGAAGGCTAACGACGTCATCAGAATAGGGCGCAGGCGCTGGCCGGCGGCATGAATGGTTGCCGCCAGCAGGGGCTGCCCCTGGCGATGGAGCTGCCTCGCAAATTCAACAATCAGAATGGCGTTTTTGGCTGACAGGCCGATAAGCGTAATCAGGCCGACCTTGAAGAAAACGTCATTCGTCATGTCGGCAACGGACACCGCTATCACCGCGCCGATAAGGCCCAGCGGAACGACCAGCATGACCGCAAATGGAATAGACCAGCTCTCATACAGGGCGGCCAGCACCATAAACACGACCAGTATCGACAGGACGATAAGGCCCGGAAGCTGAGATTCCGATTTTCTCTCCTGCAATGAGCTCCCGGCCCACTCGCCCGCCATGCCCTGAGGTAAATCTCTGGACAAACTCTCCATAACCTTCATTGCGGTGCCGCTGGACTCTCCCGGCGCCGCATTTCCGGTAATGCGAATAGCCGAATATCCCTGATAACGCGTCAACTGCTGCGGCGCAACGTGCCAGGAAAGCGTGGCAAACGTTGATACCGGCACCATCTGCCCCATCCGGTTTTTCACTGATAATGTCAGTATCTGCTCAGGCTGCATTCGGTAGGGCGCATCGCCCTGAATAATCACCTGCTGACCGCGGCCGTTGTTCGTATAGTCATTAACGTAATTTGAGCCCAGGGTGACGGAGAGCGTCTGGTTGATTTCATCAAACGAGACGCCCATTGCTTCCGTCTTTTCTCTGTCCACCTGGAGCGCAAGGTTTGTTCCTTCCGGCAGACCGTCTATATACACGTCACTCAGTTCAGGGCGCTGGTTGGCCTGCAGGACCAGCGCGTCGGCAGCGCGCTTTAACGCCTCGTAGCCAAGTCCCGCTCTGTCCTGCACGTACCAGGTGAAGCCCGACGAGGTGCCCATATCCGAAATGGCCGGCGGGAGGAGGCTCATCGTGACGGCATCAGAGACGTTCGCCATGCTGGCCTGTATCCGGTCGGCTTCCCCCTGGGCCGTCGAGCCCTGCCGATCTTTCCAGTCCTTCAGCGTGGTGAAGGCCATAGCCGAGTTTGGCCCTGAACCTGAAAATCCAAAGCCCAGGATCATAATGTTGCTTTCAATATCCGGCCGGGCCGCAATTTCCTCTTCAAATTTTTTAACCACGTTGAGGGTGCGCTGCATCGTGGCATCAGAAGGCAGCTGGATTGAGGACATAAAGTAGCCCTGATCTTCGTCCGGCAGAAAAGACGACGGTAGCGAAGACAATCCCAGAAACAGCGCTGCACAAAGCGCAGCGTACAGGAGCAGCATACGCCCGGTTCGCTTCAGAACGGCACCCAGCCCGGCTTCGTAACAGGCGGTGAGCGAACGAAAGCGCACGTTAAACCCGACCGCGAACCTTCCGCCTCCGCTCTTTCCTGCCTTATGCGGCTTGAGTAACGTTGCGCACAGGGCAGGCGTCAGCGTCAGGGCAAGAAACGCGGACAGCAGTATGGAGACCGCCATGGAAATACAAAATTGTCGGTAGATAATCCCGACGGATCCTTCAGCAAACCCCATGGGGATAAAGACGGCGGTCAGCACCAGCGTGATGCCAATAATCGCCGGGGTGATTTCCTGCATGGCTTGCCGCGTGGCGTCACGCGGGGACAGGCTTTTTTCCTCCATCAGACGTTCGACGTTTTCTACGACCACAATGGCATCATCAACGATAATCCCTATCGCCAGCACCATGCCGAACATCGTCAGAATATTGATGGAGTAGCCGCTCAACAGCATCACGGTGAAGGTGCCAAGAAGGGCGACGGGCGCAACAATCGCCGGGATAAGCGTACAGCGTATCTTGTGCAGAAACAGCAGCATAACCAGGAAGACCAGGACCATCGCTTCCACAAATGTCTGAACAACCTTCATGATAGAAAGTTTCACAAACGGCGCGGTATCGAAGGGGATCGTAAACGCCATTCCTTCGGGTAACACCCGGGAAAGTTCGTCGATGCGCGCCCGTACGCCGGAAGCCGTACTCATTGCGTTGGCGCCAGGCGAGAGCTGGATTGCCGCCGCCGTTGCGGGCACGCCATTTTCGCGGATACCAAAAGCGTAGCTTTGCAGACCAGATTCAATCCGCGCAATGTCGGACAGTTTCAGGCGGGCGCCGGATGCGTCAGATTTCAGGGTGATATTCCTGAACGCCTCTACCGAGGAGAGCTGTCCCTTCACGGTGATGGGATACGTCACCCCTTGTCCTGCAGAGGCGGGCTCATCTCCCGTTTTGCCGGGCGAAACCAGGGCATTTTGCTGGCCAACGGCGGTAAGAACATCGCTTACCGAAAGCCCGTAGCCGTGGAGCTTCATGGGATCCAACCAGATGCGCAGCGCTTTTTCGCCGCCAAACAGCTGAACTTTCCCTACGCCGGGCACGCGACGAAGCTCGTCACTGACGTTTCTGGCAAAATAGTCGCTTAAATCGGCTTCCTCAAATTGACCCGTCGCGGACTTAAGCCCCACCATCATTAAAAAGCCAGAGTTAGCGGCCTCGACGTTAATCCCGTTTTGCCTTACCGCCTGAGGTAGACGAGGCTCGACGTTCTTAATCTGATTTTGCAGATCCATCTGCGCCAGCTTGATGTCCGTGCCCGGCTTAAACGTGACGGTAATCGATGCCGAACCGGTTGTGTCACTGGATGATTCAAAGTAGAGCAAATTATCTACGCCAGAGATTTCGCGCTCGATTAACGATACCACCGACGTGTTCATGATATCGGGACTGGCCCCCGGATAACTGACGGAAATAATGATTCCAGGCGGTGCTACCGCCGGATACTGCGCAACCGGTAAACGGGGAATAGACAGGAGTCCTGCCAGAACGATAAAAAGCGCTACTACCCAGGCGAAAACGGGGCGTTCAATAAAAAAATGCGGCATTAAATTAACGTCCGGTTACGTGAATTTCATCATCAGTGGATACGCGCTTGCCGATATCCCTGAGCTGCGAAAATTTCTCAAGAAGCTGCGGCGCGTCATCGAGGCTCGTTGCGAACATCCACATATAGGTCATCACCGAGTAAATATGTCCGGCGGTGATGCCGGTTGAGCGCGTCATCCAGACGATGGTCAGCGTAAAAAGCGCGGCAACAAGCACGCCAACCCACAAATAGCCCCACGCCTCGCGGTCAGATAATGCGATACGTAAACGCGCCAGCGTGGAGTAATGTCGGTGAAGCGTGGCCGTGCCCGCCTTGTGGACATAATCCACTTCTTTTTCCAGCCGATTATTCAGGCGCATGAACAGCCATTCATTTTTACGGGCATATCCTGAGACAAATCCGAGCAGGATAAATACAATCGCAAAGCACATGACGCCGGCCCAAAATTCAATAAACAGCAACATGATTGCGGCACCAAAAAGTGAGCTCAGCGAGGTAATAAGCAGGGGAAGGTGCATTTCAAAGAAATCCACATATTCGCGCGAGAGCGTTACCCTGGCGGCGATCGCCGAATGGTTAAGCTGGTATTTGCGCTGTGCCAGGACGACGGAAACCGCGAGTCCGGCATAAATGCGTGCAAACGTGCGCGTGTCTACGCTTCGTCTGGCCGCACCGATGAACCACATGCAAAGCACCATCAGGCCATACAGCGCGGCGTTAAGCGTTTCACCGGCGAGGATGGCATTTATCGCGATGCCAGCCAGAACGGGATAAAGTAAAAACGTCACGTTTTCGGCCACCACCAGGAAGAAAGTGACAGCCAGTTTTTTTCGGTGCCGTATCGCGAGTTTTTTAAGCGAGCGCATCATACCGGCAGGTTCAGAAGAACGAAAATTATTATTACGGTTCATCATTATGGGTAAGTCATGTCAGACTTTTCAGTGAGTTATTTTTGTGTGAAAGAGTGAGGTAGAGACTCTACCGCGCGCCTGTTTAGCGGACATGGGCGGTTTATGGAGGACGTGTGGAGCAGCGGCTCAAATCATTCTCATAATGAGGTACAGCGGTGCTCCGCCAAAAAAAATGATCAAATAACACTCGTAGTAAAAGATCAGATCTTCGATATCGGGCATCGCGTTTAACAGTACGGTGAACGTAATAATGAGATAGACAAAAATCATCATCAGCCAGAAGGCGACGACGAGTAGCTCAGTCAACGCGCCGGCTTTATTTTGGATCATCAGAGAGACCACCGATAATGCGATGCAGCCATAGATAATGGGTGAAGAGAGTAGCGTCGAGGCGACTTTTTCATCCATTCTGTGCACCAGTACCAGCCAGGTATAAAGTAATCCCCACGACAGCAGCAGGAACAGGGAATATATACCCAGTTTTTTAGGAGAGAAATATTTAGAAAGTTCCATGTTCATTATTTCAGCCAACTTCATAAAATCTTTAAGAAACAGTGGTAATTTGCAACGCGCAATGCACAAAGGACTATGCCTCAATAGCGATTATGCGCGGACATTGTCGAGTCTTTATTGACTGAATGTGTAGGCTGTGTGGAGAAATAACCGGGCATTTAAATCAACCGGGAAATTTTCGTGACCACGGCACTTTTTCGCGGAGGCTGTGTCTTATTGTGCTAAAGATATCTGATAGCGTGCTCAAAGGGATTTCACCCACGGAGATAAAATGCACAAAAATACGCTGATCCTTATTGTTGAAGATGAAGACGAAATCGCCGATATACTGATGAGCTACTTAGAGCGTTCGGGAATGAAAACGCTCAGAGCCAGGCAGGGCGAGCAGGCCATAACGCTCAATCGCCTCAATAAACCGGATCTCATATTGCTGGACATTCACCTGCCCGTATGTGACGGCTGGAGCGTACTTACCACGCTTCGTCAGGAAAGCGCTGTCCCCGTCATTATGGTTTCCGCTCTCGATCAGGATGTCGATAAGCTCATGGGGCTGAGGCTGGGCGCGGATGATTACGTGATCAAACCCTTCAACCCTTCTGAAGTCGTCGCCCGGGTTGAGGCGGTGCTGCGCAGGACAAAACCCGCGCTTCAGCAGGCGGGTTCCCAGCCGCTCAGAACGCCATTTATTACGGTCTACCCGGATGACTTCTACGTGGAAGTCACCGTGGGGGCAGAGGTTGTCTCCCCGGTATTAACGACGACCGAATTTAAATTGCTCACATACCTGGTGAGATATCCGCGAAAGGTCTGCTCACGCGAAGAGCTACTCAACGCGTGTCTGCCGGAAGGGGATACGCTCGACAGAACGGTCGACAGCCACATGAGCAAGTTGCGTAAAAAACTGGAGCTTGCCGGCCTTTACGGTGTTCCCGAGAGCATCAGAGGCATGGGTTACCGGCTTGGGGAAAAGAAATGAACAAAGAGTCTGTCCTGAGTCGTCAGATCTTAACGTATATGCTGTTGCTGACGTTTACGATCATTGCCATCGCCATACTCGGCTCCTGGTTTTTTTACTCCTTTATTCTGGATCACCTCCCGGGCGGCCCTGCAGCGGGCGATGACGAGCAGATGACGATGTGGGACTGGGCATGGATTGGGACCGCGACTACGATCAGTATGATTATTGCCCTCTTTTTCACGGTCAAACTTTCATCGCGGATACTCACCCCGCTAAACGCGGTAGCGTCCAGCCTGAAAAAGATTTCTCAGGGCGATCTGGACGCCAGGGCATTTTGCGCCAGTTCCCGGCTGGGTGAGATCAATCACCTGGTGACGGATTTCAATGAAATGGCGGAAAAATTACAGACGCTGGATATTCAGAGGAAATCCTGGAATGCCGCTATCGCGCATGAGCTGAGAACCCCGGTCACGATCTTACGCGGACGGCTTCAGGGGTTGGTTGACGGCGTTTTTACCCCGGACCCGGTGCTGTTTAATAATCTTCTCAAACAGACGGAAGGGTTAACCCGCCTGATTGAAGATCTCCGGGTTGTCAGTTCGGATGGCGGGGCGGGATACACGTTATGCCAGTCAAGAACGGATCTAAAAGGGACAATACAGAACGCACTCGATACGTTCATGCCCGAGTTCATCCGTAAGGCGTTTACCGTCAATACAGACCTGAGGGAGCAGCAGTGCGTATTCGATCCATTACGCATCAATCAGTGTCTGACCGTTTTATTTGATAATGCCTTACACTATTCAACCTCGCGCACGCTCATCGTGAAAAATGGCGTTTCTGATAAAGGCAATTATATCCTTATTCAGGACGGGGGACCGGGCATCCCCAGAGAGTTTCATGATTTCCTGTTTCAGCCCTTTCAGCGCGATAATGGCGCCAGACATGTGAACCCGGAAGGCTGTGGCTTGGGCTTGTCGGTGGTAAAAGCCATCATGCTGGCTCATGGTGGCGATGTTTCCTATACCTTATCGACGCAAAACCACTCGATATTTAAGCTCACCTGGCCCGACTCGTGAGCTTCAGCGGAAGGTCAAATCTGCCTGCCGGCGATAAATGCCATATTTTTCCTAACTTAGCATCCCATTCCTGCGGGGTAATCGTCAGTTTACCGCGTCTCGGGCTTAAGGTTATTTCGCTGAAATAGATTTCATCTTTTTTTAGCATAAGGTCAACGCGGCAGTAGTCAATTCCATCCGCCAGCTCCTGGGAGGCCAACAGTGCCTGACGGAACAAGAGCGGTTCGCCAGGCGTTGCTGAAGTATTCGGATATTCCATCCGGAAGGGTTGTAAGTTCCACTGCCTGTCATAAACGTTGATAAACCCTTTGCCGTTATCATCCGTAAAATCTGCTTCTACATAGTGGGCAACGCCATGAAAACAGTGGATCCTCAGCATTTCGGGCGTTGTGTTTCTGTCAGCATCGTCGAAGAGATCGACAAACGGCTCGCAAAGTATGCTCGGCGTAATGTTTTTGTACTGCCATTCGCGCGTGGTGTAGTAAAGATTTTTCTTTAACGCGAGGCTCAGCTTTTTACACGCTTCTTTTTCATTAAATTGCGCTTTGTTTGTACATATTATTGTGCTGCCGCTGTCATGGTTGCACTTAAGGACGAATTTGTCAGGAAGAATTGAAAAATCAATCTGCGACGGCCGGGTATAAACGCCAATTAATGGCACCGTTTTCACGCGCGTTGTTCTGGAGGAAACGTATGCCCGAACGGCGAGTTTATCCGCAAGCATCGTGTAGAATTTATTATGGTCATAGACCAGACGATGACATATTTTTTCACTCAACGTCGTGGGCGAGTTAATGTCAGGAGTTTCCCCGGTTGATTTTTTAAGCCTCACGGTATGAAAATGCAGGTCCGTCACTAAAAATGAGCGGCATTTTCTGATGAGATACTCTGTGTATTTTAAAACGTAAGTGGCGGTGTTCATTTCTTCTCCTCCGTAATGTCCGGATATTCTGGAGAAGAACTGTTGAATGATATTGCTTAAAATATGGAGCAGGGATGGAGACGAAAATTAAAGGATTAAATAGCGCACGCAGACTATTTAATCCTTAATTTAATGGGGTAGTTTTTGTGAAGCGTCGCGCTTAGCGGTCCTTTCTCCACGCATCGGCGGTTAATGCTTCACCGAAATGACCGGCAATCAGCCGTTTTGTCAGTTCATGAAGCGGAGAGGCCATCACATCCGCGGTGCTGCCGCGCTCTACCACTTCACCCTGGTGCATGACCATCACCTGATCGCTGATGTGCTTCATCATTCCCAGATGCTGGGTGACGTAGATATACGAGATCCCCTGTTTTTCCTGCAATTCCAGCATCAGGTTAATTAGCTGCGAGCGCATCGACATATCCAGCGAGGCAAGCGCTTCATCCGCAATGATCACTTTTGGCCGCAAAATCAACGCACGCGCCAGACCCAGACGCTGTTTCTGGCCTGGTGCCAGCATATGCGGGTAGTAGCTTTCGTGATCGGGCAACAGCCCAACCATACGCAGGGTTTCAAATACGCGCTTACGGCGCGCCTCTGGCTCCAGGTCGGTGTTCAGACGCAGCGGAAAATCGAGGATCTGCGAAATGCGCTGGCGCGGGTTAAGCGAGGTAGACGGATCCTGGAAGATCATGCGGATGCGCTGGCTGCGGAAAGAGTAGTCGCCAAACGTCAGAGGATGATCGTCAATCAGCACTTCGCCTGCAGTCGGTTCAACCATGCCAGCGAGCATTTTCGCCAGGGTGGATTTCCCGGAACCGTTCTCGCCGATGATCGCCAGGGTCTGTTTTTCACGCAGCGTAAAGCTCAGCGGCTTCACCGCGTCGACAGTTTGACGATGAAACAGCCCCGTGCGGTAGCGAAAGGTCTTACTCAGGTTGCGGACTTCCAGTAAGGTTTCGACCATTTCACTCTCTCTCCATGTTCAGCGGGAAATGACAGGCGTATAGATGATTTTTGGCCCCGGTCAGGCGTGGCGTCTCGATACATTTACGCTGAGCATAGGGGCACCGTGGCCCCAGACGACAGCCTATCGGCAGGGATTCCAGCAGCGGAATCGCCCCCGGCAGGGTATTCAGGCGACTCTTATGCGGCATCGCGCTGCCAAAATCTGGAATGGCGCGAATAAGCGCCTGCGTATACGGGTGGTGCGGCGCGGTGATCAGATCTTCACTCGGCGCGGTTTCGACCGTTTGTCCGCAGTACATCACGTCAATTTTATCCGCCCATTTGCTGAGCATTTGCAGGTCATGGCTGATCAGCAAAATGGTGGTGTTGTTATTCTGGTTGAGACGCGACAGCAGGCGGAAAATTTGCGCCTGCGTGGTGGGTTCCATCGCGTTGGTGGGCTCATCCGCAATCAGCAAGCGCGGCTGATTTGCCAGCGCGATAGCAATCATCACTTTCTGACATTCGCCGTCGGTCAGCTCATAAGGGAAGCTGCGCATCGCATCTTTGTGATCTTTGATCCCGACGCGGTGTAAAAGCTCGATGGCGCGGCGCTTGCGCCAGCCAACGCGTTGCCACCAGCGGCCTTTATAGGTCCAGCCGGGAATGTTCTGCATGAGCTGTTTACCCACGCGTTCGGACGGATCGAGACAGGACTGCGGCTCCTGGAAAATCATCGAGACGTTATGCCCGACCAGCTTACGCCGCTCGCGGGGGGAGAGGCGCAGCAGATCGATATCGTCAAAACGCATACGGTCTGCCGTCACGCGCCAGTTGTCTTTCGCCACGCCGCATATAGCTTTGGCAATCAGACTTTTTCCCGAGCCGGATTCCCCCACCAGCCCGCGAATTTCACCCTCCGCGAGGGTGATACTGATGCGATCGACGGCTTTAACCCAGCCTTCACCGGTTTTGAATTCGATGGTGAGGTTGCGAATATCAAGAAGCGGCATTATTGCACCCCCGCGTTAATTGCACGGCGAATACCGTCGCCCAGCAGGTTGATAAGCAGCACGCTCACCATAATGGCCGCACCCGGCAGCATGACCGTCCACGGCGCCACGTAAATTAACTCCAGCGCGTCGCCGAGCATCGCACCCCATTCGGGCGACGGCAGCTGTGCACCGAGATCGAGGAAGCCGAGCGCCGCGATGTCCAGGATCGCCATCGACAGGGCGCGGGTGATCTCTGTGACCAGCCCGGCGGCGATGTTGGGCAGTACGGCAAACCACAGAATGTTGAAGGTCGTCGCGCCGTCCAGACGCGCGGCAACGACGTACTCTTTTTCGAGTTCATCATGCACCATGCTGTAAACCGAGCGCACGATGCGGGGCAGGATAGCCAGCCAGACGGCGAACATGGCGTGCGACAGGTGCGGACCGGCAAAGGCAACAACGATGATCGCCAGCAGCAGGGACGGAATCGACAGCAGGGTATCCAGAATGTGGTTAAGCACCGCCGAACGCAGGCCATGGGTGGATCCCGCAAAAATACCGAGCGCCAGCCCGCAGATCGTAGCCGCGAGCGTCACCATAAATGCGCCGCCCACCGTCGGGGCTGCACCGCTCAGCAGGCGGCTCAACACGTCACGTCCGAGGTCGTCCGTTCCCAGGAAGAAAGAGACTTCACCGTAGCGCGACCAGGACGGTGGCAGCAGCTGATAGCCAAGGAACTGCTGGTCGATGCCGTACGGCGCAAACCACGAGCCAAAGACGCAAAGCAACACCAGGCCGGCGCAGCCGTAAAGGCCGATCATAGCCGTGGTGTCACCGTAGAACTTACGCCACACGGTACGCAGCACGCCGGGCGTGCGCTTTTCACTGTATACGCTATCGTAAGGCATACCATTCCTTATGCTTCAATGGGTTAGCCATGGCACCCAGAATATCGGACAACACGTTAACAATAATCACCAGCGAACCAATCACCATCACGCCGGCAGAAATAGCGGCGTAGTCCTGCTGGCGGATGGCGTTAATCAGCCATCGCCCCAGGCCCGGCCAGCTAAAGACCATCTCGGTGATCATGGCCAGCGTCAGCATGGTGGAAAACTGTAATCCCAGACGCGGAATTACCGGCGGCAGCGCGTTGTGCAGGACGTTGCGGCGCAGTATGGTCAGGCGCGACAGCCCGCGCGTGGCCGCGGCTTTGACGTAGTTCTGGTCAAATACCTCAATGGTGCTCAGGCGCATCAGGCGGATCACTTCGGTGGTTGGCGCAACCGCCAGCGTCAGCACCGGCAATACCATATGGCGCACGGCGCTGACGATCATCTCATGGCGCCACACCGAATCGGACAGCCACGCGTCAATGATGGCAAAACCCGTCACCGTTTTAACCGTATAGAGCAGGTCAAAGCGGCCCGAAACCGGCAGCCAGCCCATCGTCAACGAGAAGAACAGCGTCAGCAGCAGCGCCAGCCAAAATACCGGGATGGAGAAACCGAACAGGGCGAGGGCGCTGATAAACTTATCCTGCCATTTATTGCGATAGATCCCGGCCAGCATGCCCACGGGGATCCCGACCATCAGAGCAAAGCCGAAGGCCAGAATGCACAGCTCCATCGTGGCCGGGAATACCTCTTTCAGCTGCTGGGAAATCAGCTGCCCGTTAATGCTGGACACGCCGAAATCCCAGTGCAGCAGCCCGTTAAACCAGAACAGCCAGGCATCCCACAGCGACGACCCCTGGAGCGGGGCGTGGGGCGTGAAATAGCTCAGGCTGAAGCCGACAAAGTTCAGGAAAAAGAGCGTCACCAGCAGCAAAAGGAGCCGACGTAAGGTAAAAATAATCATGGTTTTTTTACCTCTTGTTCTTTTTCACGCGACACGCCGGCGAACGAGGCGTTGCCGAACGGGCTCAGCACCAGGCCTTTAATATCATAACGATAGGCCTGAAGGCGCAGGGAAGAGGCCAGCGGCAGCACCGGGAGTTCCTGGGCAAGGATCTTCTGCGCTTCATCATAGGCGTCAATGCGCGAGGCCAGCTGCTGGGAAGCCAGCGCTTTTTGCAGCACGGCGTCAAACTCCCGGTTACACCAGTGGGCGTAGTTGGTCTGCGAATTTATCGCCGCACAGCTTAACAGCGGCCGGAAGAAGCTGTCCGGATCGTTACTGTCGGTCGCCCAGCCGGTCAGGGTTAAATCATGATTCATGTCCATCAGGCGCGCCTCCTGGAAACGGCCCTCAACCGGTACGATGATCACTTTGACGCCCACCTGCGCCATATCTGCCTGCAGCAGTTCGGCGGTCTTGAGCGGGCTCGGGTTCCACGCCTGGGAGCTGGTTGGCACCCAAAGCTGCAGCGTGAGGTTTTCCGCCCCCAGCGCCTTCAGCTGTTCACGCGCTTTTGCCGGATTGTATTCCGTAATTTTAGCTTCACCGTCATAGGCCCACGAGGCGCGCGGTAAAATTGAGGCGGCGGTTTCCGCCGTGCCGTAGTAGATCGACTGCATTAAACGCTGGTTGTTAATCGCCAGCGCCAGAGCGTGACGTACGGCAGGGTTATTCAACGGCGGCTTATCCGTGTTAAAGGCCAGATAGGCGATATTCATGCCGGGACGTAACGTCAGGCGCAGGCGCGGATCGTCACGCAAAATGGTGAGCTGGCTGGCCGCGGGCCAGGCGAGCACGTCGCACTCCCCGGTGAGCAGTTTTGACAGACGTCCTGTCCCACCTGAACCGAGATCGACCACCACCTGCGGCATCAGCGGAGTGCCGCGCCAGAAATGCTCATGACGCTGCAGACGAATATATTGCCCGGCGCGGTATTCGGCGAGCTGGAACGGACCGGTGCCAACCGGCTGACGATCGAGCAACTCCTGACGATCTTTTTTTGTCAGGTTCGCCGCGTATTCAGCGGACATGACTGACGCATAGTGGGTCGCCAGGTGCCAGAGGAAGGAGGCATCCGGGCGCGTCAGCGTAAATTCAACCGTGCGGTTGTCCAGCTTGCGCACGCTCTTGACGGTGTCGGCAAACTGCAGGCTGTCGAAATAGGGGAAGTTGCTGCCGTTAACGTTATGCCACGGGTGGTTGCGGTTAAAGATGCGCTGGAAGGTAAAGACCACGTCATCTGCGTTCAGCTTGCGCGTGGGGGTAAACCACGGCGTGCGCTGAAATGCGACGTCATCGCGCAGATGAAAACGGTAGGTTGCGCCGTTATCCAGCACTTCCCAGCTTTCCGCAAGCTCAGGCACCAGACGGTAGGTGTACGGATCAACATCAAGCAGACGGTCGTAAAGCTGCGCGGCCAGGGTATCCACGATCAGGCCGCTGCCCGCTTTTTGCGGGTTGAAGGTGTCCACCTGGCCGCTTACGCAATAGACGAAGCCGCTGTCACGAATATCAGGCTGCGGAGTTAGCCCGGGCGCGGCAAAGGCCAGGCTGCTAAACAGACCGAGAGCAAAAAAGGACGATAAAACCAGACGCATAATTTTTAAGGTTTTTAGGTTTGATCTGCAAAGTGTATCGCACTTACGCATGCTTCGTAAAAATGTCTGCAGGTAAGTGCTGATATTGTCAGCGCATTTGATGCTTTTTGAGCAATGCCCTTAACTGATGGTAGGTCAGACCCAGCAGTTCAGCCGCCCGTTTCTGGTTATATTTCGCCGTCTTCAGGCTTTGCTCCAGCAGCTGTTTCTCCTGTTCGTTCTGGAACTGGCGTAAATCAAGGGGGAGAGTAGGGGCATAGCCTGAAGACGCTGGTGTGGGTAGCGACGGCGCGCTGCGCTGAAAAGGATCGATAATGATGTTGTCCAGCTCCGTCTCGCTGCTGCCGTGACGATAGACGGAGCGCTCCACGACGTTTTTCAGTTCACGGATATTTCCCGGCCAGTGGTAAGCGAGCAGCGTCTCCTGTGCATAATCGCTGAAGCCTGGGAACAGCGGCAGTCCGAGTTCGCGGCACATCTGAATCGCAAACTGGTCTGCCAGCAGCATGATGTCGCTTCTGCGCTCGCGCAGCGGAGGAAGTTGAACGACGTCAAAGGCCAGGCGGTCAAGGAGGTCGGCACGGAATTTCTCCTCCGCCACCATCTCCGGCAGGTTGGCGTTAGTGGCGCACACCAGGCGCACGTTAACCTGCAGCGGCTGGCTACCGCCGACGCGCTCCAGTTCGCCGTACTCAATCACGCGCAGCAGTTTTTCCTGCACCAGCATGGGGGCGGTGGCCAGCTCATCCAGAAAAAGCGTACCGCCGTCGGCGCGCTCAAAGCGTCCGGGATGGCGTTTCTGGGCACCGGTAAACGCGCCCGCTTCATGGCCGAAGAGCTCGGTGTCGAGCAGGTTTTCATTCAGCGCCGCGCAGTTAAGGGAAATAAATGGGCCATCCCAGCGCCCGGACAGGTAATGCAGACGGTTGGCTATCAGCTCTTTCCCCGTTCCACGTTCACCGATGATCAGCACCGGTTTGTTAAGCGGCGCCAGGCGAGAGACCTGTTCCAGCACTTCGAGAAAGCTGTTTGCTTCGCCGAGTAAATTGTCTTTGTATCCGGGCATGATGAAATTAACCACTCCTTAGCGATATTCACCAGGGAAGAATAGTTCTTCACTGCGCAAAAAGCAATCATGCTTAGTAAAATCAATGAGATAAAAACCTGGCATGATGTTTGTATTATCAGTACAGCAGGGCCTGGCCCGATAACAGAACTATGAGGATCAGATTATGGGTATTTTTTCTCGTTTTGCCGACATCGTGAACGCCAACATCAACTCACTGCTTGAGAAAGCGGAAGATCCGCAGAAGCTGGTACGTCTGATGATTCAGGAGATGGAAGACACGCTGGTTGAAGTGCGTTCAACCTCCGCCCGCGCGCTGGCGGAGAAAAAACAGCTTACGCGTCGCATTGAACAAGCTACCGCTCAGCTGAACGAATGGCAGGAAAAAGCGGAACTTGCGCTGCGCAAAGATAAAGAAGATCTGGCCCGTGCGGCGCTGATCGAAAAACAGAAGCTGGCCGATATGGTCGCGACGCTCGAGCATGAAGTGACGCTGGTGGACGACACGCTCAACCGTATGAAGAAAGAGATTGGTGAGCTTGAAAACAAACTGAGCGAAACCCGCGCGCGTCAGCAGGCGCTGACCCTGCGTCACCAGGCGGCAAGCTCCTCCCGCGACGTGCGTCGTCAGCTGGACAGCGGTAAGCTCGATGAAGCGATGGCGCGTTTTGAATCGTTTGAACGTCGTATCGACCACATGGAAGCGGAAGCCGAAAGCCACGGCATCGGCAAGCAGAAGTCGCTGGATCAACAGTTCGCCGATCTGAAGGCTGATGATGAAATCAGCGAGCAGTTGGCGGCACTGAAAGCCAAAATGAAGCAAGACAACCAATAATAATTCCTGCGGCACCTGAGCGTGCCGCATCATAAGACAAGGAGTACACATGAGCGCGCTTTTTCTGGCCATTCCCCTGACAATTTTCGTGCTGTTCGTTTTGCCGATTTGGCTATGGCTGCACTACAGCAACCGTTCTTCTCGGGGCGAACTCTCCCAGAGTGAACAACAGCGTCTGGTGCAGCTCTCCGACGAAGCGAACAAAATGCGCGAACGCATTCAGGCGCTGGAAGCCATCCTGGATGCTGAGCATCCAAACTGGAGGGACCGTTAATGTCTGGACTGAATCTGAACAAAAAGCTGTGGCGAATTCCACAGCAGGGCATGGTGCGCGGCGTTTGCGCCGGGCTGGCTCACTATCTTGATGTCCCGGTTAAACTTGTCCGCGTGGTCGCGGTGCTATCGATCTTCTTCGGCCTGGCGTTTATTACCCTGGTGGCATACATCGTCCTGTCGTTTGTTCTTGACCCGATGCCGGAAGGAGAGCTGGCTGCGGAGGGAGCCCCGACCAGCAGCGATCTTCTCAATGCCGTTGATGAGCAACTCGCCGCCGGTGAGAAGCGGCTACGGGAAATGGAACGCTATGTCACCTCGGATACGTTTACGCTGAGAAGTCGCTTTCGTCAGCTTTAAGAGAGAGATGAGATGAAACAACACTGGCAACAGGCCGGTCAGAAGGTAAAACCCGGCCTGAAAATCGCAGGTAAACTGGTCCTGCTGACCGCGTTACGGTTCGGCCCGGCAGGTGTGGCAGGTTGGGCAATTAAATCCGTTGCCCGCAAGCCGGTCAGAATGGTGCTGGCCGTGGCGCTCGAACCGCTGTTGCAAAAGGTGGCAAAACGGCTTTCTCGCCGCTACTTATCCCAATAATTCCCGCTGGCGTTAGCCCTTTCCCTGACGGGGGAGGGTCTGGCGACGGTTAACCGCATTTCCTCTTTTCCCCGTTCTTTCTTTGCGGCAGCTCACAATATTGCGCTGAGCTGCTTTGCAATCACCTTTTTCTCCTTTCTGGTCCGTTGACAGATATTTTTCATGGGAGTAGATTGCCACTCCGTGGGACCGCTACCATGGAAAATGAAATGGATACAAAAATTAAAGAGATCATTAATTTTGTTTACGGGGAAACGTTTTCTGAAGCCCATCTTAATGTGCTGCTGGAAAATATTGAAAAGGCCGCTTCTGTTATTACGGAAAAACGTAAAACGGGTTGGGATGAAAAAGACGTTGTCCTGATCACCTATGCCGATCAGTTTTCAGCGAAAGGGGAGAAGGCGCTGCCTGTTTTTACACGTTTTTATAACAGATGGCTTTCTCATTCTTTTTCTCATGTCCATCTCTTGCCTTTTTATCCATGGTCTTCGGACGACGGGTTTTCTGTTATTGATTATCATGAGGTTGCACCGGAAACCGGAACGTGGCGAGACGTTGCCGAATTAAAAAAGTCAGCCAGTTTAATGTTTGATTTCGTCTGTAACCATATGTCAGCCAAAAGTAAATGGTTCGCTAATTACCTGAAGCAAATTCCTGGGTATAGCGATTTCTTTATTTCTGTCGATCCTGAAACAGATTTATCCGCGGTGACGCGTCCGCGTGCTTTACCGCTTCTTACGCCTTTCACGCTGCATGACGGCAGCGTGCGACACCTGTGGACCACCTTCAGCGAGGACCAGGTTGATCTCAATTTCGCCTCTCCGCATGTGCTGATCGCGATGGTCGACGTGCTGCTGCATTATCTTATTGAAGGGGCGCGATACATTCGTCTGGATGCTGTAGGCTTCATGTGGAAACTACCCGGAACAAACTGCATCCACCTTGAGCAAACCCATCAGCTCATCCAGCTTTTCCGCGCCATTACCGAGGCTGTCGCCCCGGGAACGGTGATTATCACCGAGACGAACGTTCCGCATAAAGATAACGTTGCTTACTTTGGTGACGGTGAAAATGAAGCGCAGATGGTTTATCAGTTCTCTTTGCCCCCGCTGGTGCTGCATGCGGTGCATTGTCAGGACGTCCGGACGCTGAGCCAGTGGGCGGCGTCGCTGACGTTGCCTTCCACGAAAACCACCTGGTTTAACTTCCTGGCCTCGCATGACGGGATTGGTCTGAATCCGTTACGCGGAATTTTACCCGAGCCGGAAATCCTCTCGCTTGTGGAAAAACTTCAGGCTGAAGGGGCGTTGGTTAACTGGAAAAATAACCCGGATGGCACACGCAGTCCTTATGAAATTAATGTGACCTATCTGGATGCATTAAGTACGCGTAACAGTCCTGACAGCCAACGGATTGCCCGTTTTATTCTGGCGCATGCCGTCCTTTTAAGCTTCCCCGGCGTGCCTGCGGTTTATATCCAGAGCATTCTCGGTTCCCGTAATGATTATGCAGGTGTTGAGCGCCTGGGATACAACCGTGCGATTAATCGAGAGAAATACACGGCAGGGCAAATTGATAGCGAGCTTGAAGATAAAAATAGCCTGCGTTCTCAGGTCTATTGCTCGTTAAGCCAGTTAATCGCGCTGCGTCGGGCGGAGAAAGCATTTCACCCAGACAGCGAGGCTTATTTTAGCGCGTCAGGTGAACATGTTTTAAAAATCGTTCGCGTGGCGGGTTGTGGTGAAAAAATAACGGCGCTGTTTAATTTCAGTGACAGCATTCAAACGGTGGAATCCGATATTCAATCCGGAAATGACTTGATCACCGGAAACGATATTACAGACAAAAAGTTGACCCTACATCCATGGCAGGTGTTGTGGATTAAAGAAAACTAAAAAGGACCTTAAAAATGAAAATGCCCAGAATCGTGCTGATTTCAGCACTGGTTTCGTGCGCCTTGTTATCAGGCTGCAAGGACGACAAAAAGACTGCTGTCACTATTGAGTTTATGCACTCGTCAGTCGAGCAGGAGCGCCAGGCGGTTATAACGAAGCTTATCGAAAAGTTCGAGAAAGAGAACCCCGGTATCACGGTGAAACAGGTGCCGGTCGAAGAGGATGCCTACAACACCAAGGTCATTACGCTCGCCAGAACGGGCGCGCTGCCCGAGGTGATCGAAGTCAGCCATGACTACGCGAAAGTTATGGACAAGGAACAATTGCTGGATCGCAAAGCTATCGGCGAAGCCATTAAAGCGGTAGGCGAGGACACCTTCTATGACGGCATTTTGCGTGTTGTTCGTACGGAAGACGGTTCTGCCTGGACGGGAGTGCCAGTCAGCGCCTGGCTATCCGGCGTCTGGTATCACAAAGATGCGCTTGCTGCGGCGGGTATCCAGGAGCCGCATAACTGGGAACAGCTGCTGAAAGCCAGCCAGAGGCTCAACGACCCGGCTAAAAAACATTACGGCATTGCGCTGCCCACCGCCGAAAGCGTGATGACGGAGCAGGCATTCTCCCAGTTTGCGCTTTCCGGCGGCGCGAACGTTTTTGATGCCAAAGGGAATGTCGACATCGATACCCCTGAAATGGCAAAAGCCCTGGCGTTTTATAAAGATCTGGCCGCGACCACCATGCCGGGTTCAAACGACGTCATGGAGATCAAAGATGCCTTCATGAACGGTTCTGCGCCGATGGCGGTGTACTCCACCTACATCCTTCCGGCGGTATTCCAGGACGGAAAACCTGCCAATCTGGGCTTCGTCGTCCCAACAGAAACCTCTTCTGCTGTTTATGGCATGGTCACGTCGCTGACGATTACCACCGGTCAAACTGAAGATGAGACTCAGGCGGCTGAGAAATTTGTGACATGGATGGAGCAGGCTCAAAACGCAACCGACTGGGTCATGATGTCGCCCGGCGCGGCACTGCCGGTGAACAAGCTGGTGGTGGGCACCGATACCTGGAAAAACAACGATGTGATTAAAGCGTTTGGACAACTGCCTTACGAACTGATTGCGCAGTTCCCGAATGTGCAGGTGTTTGGCGCGGTGGGGGACAAAAACTTCACACGCATGGGCGATGTTACCGGGTCCGGCATCATCAGTTCCATGGTGCATAACGTCACGGTGGGGAAAAAAGATCTCAGCAACACGCTTAGTAACAGCCAGAAGCGTCTGACCGATCTGATTTCACAACGATAGGAGCGCTCTGCGGAAGGAAATTATGAAGACGTTGTTTTCTGGTCGTTCAGATATGCCTTTCGCCATGCTGCTGTTGGCCCCCAGCCTGATTTTGCTGGGGGGCCTGGTGGCCTGGCCAATGATTTCCAATATTGAAATCAGTTTCTTACGTCTGCCGCTTAACCCGCGCATTAGCGCTGTGTTTGTCGGGCTGGATAATTACATTCGCATTCTCAGTGATGCAGCATTCTGGCACTCGCTGTGGATGACGTTCTGGTACACCGCGCTGGTGGTGATCGGCAGCACGGGGTTGGGTCTGGCGGTTGCGATCTTCTTTAACCGTGAATTCCGTCTGCGGAAAACGGCACGTTCACTGGTGATTTTGTCCTACGTCACCCCGTCCATTTCGCTGGTGTTTGCATGGAAATACATGTTCAACAACGGCTACGGCATTGTGAACTATCTGGGCGTTGACCTGCTGCATCTGTATGACCAGGCCCCCCTGTGGTTCGACAATCCTGGCAGCAGCTTTGTGCTGGTGGTGCTGTTCGCCATCTGGCGCTACTTCCCGTACGCGTTCATTTCGTTCCTCGCGATTTTGCAGACCATTGATAAGTCGCTGTATGAAGCGGCGGAAATGGACGGCGCGAATGCCTGGCAGCGTTTTCGAATCGTTACGCTGCCCGCGATTATGCCGGTGCTGGCAACGGTAGTGACGCTCCGCACTATCTGGATGTTCTACATGTTTGCGGATGTCTATCTGTTGACGACCAAGGTCGATATTTTGGGCGTCTACCTCTACAAAACGGCATTCGCTTTCAACGATTTGGGTAAGGCTGCGGCGATCTCCGTCGTGCTGTTCGTGATCATCTTCGCGGTGATTCTGCTGACCAGAAAAAGGGTAAACCTCAATGGCAACAAATAAGCGCGTACTGAGCCGTATTGGTTTTTATCTCGGTCTGGCGGTGTTCCTGGTCATCACGCTATTCCCGTTCTTCGTGATGCTGATGACGTCATTCAAGAGCGCGAAAGAGGCCATATCGCTTAACCCGACCATTTTGCCGCAGGCGTGGACGCTGCAGCATTACGTCGACATCTTTAACCCGCTGATTTTCCCGTTTGTGGACTATTTCAAAAACAGCATGGTGGTGTCGCTGATCTCCTCGGTGATTGCCGTGTTTCTCGGCACGCTGGGGGCTTACGCCTTGTCCAAACTGCGTTTTAAAGGCCGCACGACGATCAACGCGAGTTTTTACACCGTCTACATGTTCTCCGGAATATTGCTGGTGGTGCCGCTGTTCAAAATCATCACTGCCCTTGGGATCTACGACACCGAGCTGGCGCTGATTATCACCATGGTGACCCAAACGTTACCGACAGCGGTGTTCATGCTGCGCAGCTATTTCGACACCATCCCGGACGAAATCGAAGAAGCCGCGATGATGGACGGCCTTAACCGCCTGCAAATCATCTTCCGCATCACCGTGCCGCTGGCGATTTCCGGGCTCGTATCGGTGTTTGTCTACTGCTTCATGGTGGCGTGGAACGACTATCTGTTTGCGTCCATTTTCCTGTCCAGCGCCAGCAATTTCACCTTGCCGGTCGGGCTGAACACGCTCTTTAGCACACCAGATTATATCTGGGGTCGCATGATGGCGGCATCGCTGGTGACGGCGCTTCCGGTGGTCATCATGTACGCCCTGTCTGAACGTTTTATTAAAAGTGGTTTGACCGCCGGTGGCGTGAAGGGCTGAGGCGGCCAATTTTAACAAGGAGTCAGTCATGAAAAAATTAGTAGCGACAGCGCCACGCGTGGCGGCGCTGGTGGAATATGAAGATCGTGCTGTGGGAGCACATGAAGTGAAAATTCGTGCACGCTTTGGCGCGCCAAAGCACGGCACTGAAGTCGTGGATTTCCGCGCGGCAAGCCCGTTTATTGACGAAGAGTTCAACGCGGAGTGGCAGATGTTCACGCCGCGTGAAGAAGGGGCGGCCCGCGGGATCGAATTCGGTAAGTTCCAGCTGGGCAACATGATTGTTGGCGAGATTATCGAATGCGGTGATGACGTCACTGAATATCAGATCGGCGACAGCGTCTGCTGCTACGGCCCGCTGCAGGAAACGGTGATCGTTAACGCGGTGAACAACTACAAGCTGCGCAAAATGCCTCAGGGTGCGTCCTGGAAAAACGCCGTTTGCTACGATCCGGCGCAGTTCGCCATGAGCGGCGTGCGTGATGCCAACGTTCGCGTGGGCGACTTTGTGGTCGTGGTCGGTCTGGGAGCCATTGGGCAGATTGCGATCCAGCTGGCGAAAAAAGCCGGTGCGTCAGTGGTTATCGGCGTTGATCCAATCGAACACCGCTGTGAGATCGCCCGTCGTCATGGGGCAGACCACTGTCTGAACCCAATAGGCACTGATGTCGGTCTGGAAATCAAAAAGCTGACCGGGAAGCAGGGCGCGGACGCGATCATCGAAACCAGCGGCTTTGCAGATGCGCTGCAGTCCGCGCTGCGCGGACTTGCCTACGGCGGCACCATCTCCTATGTAGCTTTCGCAAAACCGTTCGCGGAAGGCTTTAACCTCGGCCGCGAAGCGCATTTCAATAACGCGAAGATTGTCTTCTCCCGTGCCTGCAGCGAACCCAACCCGGACTACCCGCGCTGGAGCCGCAAGCGTATTGAAGAGACCTGCTGGGAATTGCTGATGAACGGTTATCTGAATTGTGAAGATCTGATCGACCCGGTCGTGACCTTCGCCACCACCCCGGAAAGCTATATGAAGTATGTCGATCAGCACCCGGAACTCAGTATCAAAATGGGCGTCACTTTTTAAGCTAAGGACAGCAAATCATGAAGATCGCAACACAAAACCAGGCCTTTTTCCCGACCAGCATCATGGAAAAATTCGAGTACATCAAAGCGATGGGCTTTGATGGTTACGAAATTGACGGCCGCCTGCTGGTGGAAAACCTCGATGAAGTGAAAGCGGCCATCAAAGCCACCGGTCTGCCGGTGACGACAGCATGTGGCGGATACGATGGCTGGATCGGTGATTTCATCGAAGAACGCCGTCTGAACGGGTTACAGCAGATCGAACGCATTCTGGAAGCGCTGGCGGAAGTTGGCGGAAAGGGCATTATCGTGCCTGCTGCCTGGGGGATGTTTACCTTCCGTCTGCCACCAATGACCTCTCCACGCAGCCTGGACGGTGACCGCAAAGCCGTAAGCGCCTCCCTGCGCTGGCTGGATGAGGTGGCGGCGCGCACCGGAACAACCGTCTACCTGGAGCCGCTGAACCGTTATCAGGATCACATGATCAACACCCTGGCTGACGCGCGTCGCTATATCGAAGAGAACGGTCTGAAGCACGTGCAGATCATCGGCGATTTCTATCATATGAACATCGAAGAAGACTCGCTGACGGATGCGCTGCATCAGCACCGCGATCTGCTGGGCCATGTGCACATTGCAGATAACCACCGCTACCAGCCGGGCAGCGGTAGCCTCGATTTTGCCAGCCTGTTCGATCAGCTGCGTGCCGATAACTACCAGGGTTACGTGGTGTATGAGTGCCGTGTTCGCGCCGAGGATCCGGCTCAGGCATACCGGGATTCGCTCACTTACTTGCGTGAATGCTAAGGATGACGAGCGTGATGAGTGCTTCTACACCTTCGCCTCTGCGCGTCGCCATCATTGGCGCCGGGCAGGTCGCGGATAAAGTGCATGCCTCGTATTACGCCACGCGCAGTGATGTTCAGATGGTGGCTGTCATGGACAGCCATCCTGAACAGGCTCTGGCGTTTGCGGAACGTCATGGTATTTCCTCGGTATGGCAGGATGCGCGAGACATGCTCGAGGCGGTTAAGCCGGATGTGGTGAGCGTCTGTTCGCCTAACCGGTTCCATTTCGAGCACGTCATGGCAGCGCTGGAAGCTGGCTGCCACGTGATGTGTGAAAAACCACCTGCTATGACGCCGCAGGAGGCCGATCGGATGCGCATGGCCGCGCGCAAGGCGGGAAAAGTGCTGGCCTATGATTTTCACCATCGTTTTGCTCTCGATACGCAACTGCTGCGTGAGGCCGTGATGAAGGGGGCGCTGGGAGAAATTTATTACACCACTGCGCAGGCGCTACGCCGCTGCGGGGTTCCCGGCTGGGGCGTCTTTACCAACAAAACGCTACAGGGCGGTGGGCCGCTGATTGATATTGGCATCCATATGCTCGATGCCGCGATGTACGTGCTGGGGTTCCCGGCGGTAAAAAAGGTGACGGCACACAGCTTCCAGAGGCTGGGAAACCGTAAAAGCAGCGGCCAGTTTGGCGCGTGGGATCCCACGCAGTTTACCGTTGAAGATGCCCTGTTTGGCACCATTGAATTTTGCAACGGCGGCATTCTGCGTCTGGACACGTCGTTTGCGCTCAATATCCGTGAACAATCCATCATGAACGTCGCATTTTGCGGTGAAAAGGCGGGCGCCATGCTGTTCCCGGCGCACATCTACAACGACGAAGCCGGGACTTTAGTCACCCTCACGCAGCGTGAAGAGGCTGACGATCGGCGTCATATGCGCAGTATGGATGCCTTTGTGCGGCATGTGCAGGGAGAGCCCGTCATGATCGCTGATGCAGAGCAGGGGCTGGTTATCCAGCAGCTCGTCGCCGCGCTGTATGAATCTGCAGAAACAGGGGAAAGCGTGACGTTATGCTAAACGTGTCTGTATTAACCGACCCGGGCTTTTGTCCACACAGCCTGAATAAATACGCCTCCATCATGGCCTGCGGTAATGGCTACATGGGGATCCGCGCTACGCACGAAGAAGATTACACCCAGCAAACCAGAGGCATGTATCTTGCGGGTCTCTATCATCGTGCTGGTCGCAACGAGACCACTGAGCTGGTCAATCTGCCGGATATCATCGGTATTGATGTTGAGCTGGATGGCGTCAATTTCACGCTCCTGTCAGGCGAAATCCTCGAGTGGCAGCGCGAGCTGGCGTTTGCCAATGGCGAACTTCGTCGCTGCGTCGTCTGGCGCTCGCCTGACGGGAAACGCTATCGTCTGGAGAGCCGTCGTTTTGTGTCGCTGGACCAGTTGCCCTTAGTGGCCATGCAGCTTTCCATCACGCCGCTCGATGCCGTCACGCACGCCGTGCTGCAAACCGGCATTGACGCAACGCAAACGAACAGCGGCAGACAGCATCTGGATGAAGTGTCGGTCAGAGTGTTCGATCAGGAATACATGCAGGGCGTGTATGAAACGCAGGACCGCGCGTCTGAGATTGTTGTTTCAGCGTATTGTCAGCTCTCAGCCAAGAGCGACAGCTGTTTCACCGCAAAAAATCGTCGTCTCAGCGCTCATCATTCGCTGACGATTGCGAAGGGTGACACTGTCACGCTTGAAAAAATCGTCTGGGTGGCACATCGCAGTGATAAGGCACTGTCGCAGGCCTCTTTCGCCCGCAACGCGCTGGCCGATCTCAAAGTCTGTGCGGCAAGAGGCTATGACGCCTTGCTTGAGAGTTCGGCGTGTGCCTGGCAAGAGGTCTGGCGTAACGCTCGGGTGGAGGTTGACTCTACGGAACATCAGGATCAGATGGCGCTGGATTACGCCGTCTGGCATTTGACGGCCATGACGCCAGCCCATGATGAGCGAAGCAGTATCGCCGCCAAAGGGCTGACTGGAGAGGGGTATAAAGGCCACGTCTTTTGGGATACCGAAATTTTCCTGCTGCCTTTCCATCTCTTCACGCGTCCCCAGACCGCCCGTAGCCTGCTGCGCTATCGTTGGCTCAACCTGGCCGGGGCGCGGGAAAAAGCCCGTCGCAACGGCTGGCCCGGCGCGTTGTTTCCATGGGAAAGCGCCGCCAGCGGGCTGGAAGAGACGCCGGAGTTCGCGGCTATCAACATCCGAACCGGCACGCGTCAGAAGGTGGCCTCCGCGCTGGCGGAACACCACATCGTGGCGGACATCGCCTGGGCCGTCGTCGCTTACTGGCAGGCGACGCACGATGAGACCTTTATGCGGAATGAAGGTCTGACGCTCTTGATGGAAACCGCTGCGTTCTGGATGGGCCGCGCGACGGAAATTAATGGTCGTCTCGAAATCCATGACGTTATCGGACCTGACGAATACACCGAGCATGTGAACAACAACGCTTATACCAACTATCTGGCCTGGCACAACGTCGCCTGCGCTCGTCAGTTTATGACGATGTTTGGGCGAGAGGATGAAGGTTTTACGCAGAAAGCGACACGGTTCCTGGCGCGCTTATGGCTGCCGGAGGCCAATTCAGACGGTGTGATCCCGCAGGATGATACCTTTATGGCAAAACCTGCCATCGATCTGAGCCGCTACAAAGCCAAAGCGGGTAAGCAGACCATTCTGCTCGATTATTCACGCGCGGAAGTCAACGACATGCAGATCCTTAAGCAGGCCGATGTGGTGATGCTTACCTACCTGTTGCCGGAGCGGTTTACCCCGCAGCAGTGCGCCGCCAATCTGGCGTTCTACGAGCCCCGCACGATCCATGATTCTTCGCTGAGCAAGGCCATTCACGGCATTGTGACTGCCCGCTGTGGTGACGTCGAAGGTGCCTACGCCTTCTGGCGCGATGGCGTCGCCATTGATCTTGGGGACGACCCGCACAGCTGCGATGACGGAATTCACGCCGCTGCGACCGGCGCTATCTGGTCCGGCGTCATTCAGGGATTTGCCGGTGTGCAGATTGTAGAAGGGGAGCTGCATCTTGCGCCGAAACTGCCAGCTCACTGGCAAAAACTCACATTCCCTCTGCGCTGGCGGAACGCAACGCTGCACTTCACCTATGAAAATGAGGTGTTAACCATAGAAGCTTCGGCACCTGCCACGCTGACGCTGTGGGGCAAAACGCTACAGGTATCGGGGCGGAAAATTTGCGCTTATAAGGATTTTCTTGCATCTGAAAATGGGACCGCTACCACGGAGAGACGCCATGATGCTTAAGGCTGTTGTATTCGATCTGGACGGTGTGATCACCGATACCGCACACCTCCATTTTCTGGCCTGGCGTGCAGTGGCGGATGAAATCGGCATCACCTTCGACGAAGCGTTTAACGAACAGCTGAAGGGCATTAGCCGCATGGATTCCCTTCAGCGCATCCTGAAGCATGGCGGGAAAGAGGGGACGTTTAGCGATGAGCAGTGCCTCGCGCTGGCGACGAAGAAAAACACGCTCTATGTCCAGTCTCTGGCGTCGCTGACGGAGGATTCACTGCTTCCCGGTATTCGCGACGTGCTGGCGGATATCCGTGCGGCGAAGGTCAAAATTGGGCTCGCCTCAGTTTCCCTGAATGCCCCGGGGATCCTGCACGCGCTTGGCATTGATCAGGCCTTCGATTTTTGCGCCGATGCTTCCCGTATTCGCCGCTCAAAACCAGACCCGGAGATCTTCCTCGCCGCCTGTGCAGGCCTGAATGTGCGTCCTGACGCGGCTATAGGTATCGAAGATGCACCTGCAGGCGTTGAGGCGATCAACGCGGCGGGATTGCTATCGGTTGGGATTGGGGCTGGCCTGAACCATGCGGGATTACAACTTCATTCAACGCGGGAACTGACCTGGAAATGCCTGACCGAGTTTTGGGCATCCCGGACGTATTGCTAAGGAATTAACAATGGCTCAACTGTCCCTGAAACATATTCAGAAAATCTATGATAACCAGGTCCATGTGGTTAAGGATTTCAGTCTCGAAATCGAAGACAAGGAGTTCATCGTCTTCGTTGGGCCTTCGGGCTGCGGTAAATCCACGACGCTGCGAATGATTGCCGGTCTGGAGGAGATCAGCGCCGGTGAACTGATTATTGACGGGGTGTGCATGAATGACGTGCCCGCCAAGTCTCGCGATATTGCGATGGTCTTTCAGAACTATGCGCTTTATCCGCATATGACGGTCTACGACAACATGGCGTTTGGCCTGAAGATGCAAAAAATTGCGCCTGCGGTTATCGAAGACCGCGTTAACTGGGCGGCACAGATCCTCGGATTACGCGAGTACCTCAAGCGCAAACCCGGCGCGCTGTCCGGCGGCCAGCGTCAGCGCGTGGCGTTGGGCAGGGCGATCGTGCGCGAGGCGGGCGTGTTCCTGATGGATGAACCGCTCTCTAACCTCGATGCCAAGCTTCGCGTGCAGATGCGGGCTGAAATCAGCAAGCTGCACCAGAAGCTCAACACCACCATGATTTACGTGACCCACGATCAGACGGAAGCCATGACCATGGCGACCCGCATCGTGATCTTAAAAGACGGCATTATTCAGCAGGTTGGTGCACCGAAGCAGGTGTACAACGAACCGGCAAACATGTTTGTTGCAGGATTTATTGGATCGCCAGCCATGAACTTTATTCGCGGCGCTATCGACGATCGCTATTTTGTTACGGAAACGCTGCGTCTGGCGATCCCGGAGGACAAGCTCGCTTCACTGAATGCCGCAGGGTATCAGCGCAAAGCTGTGGTCTTTGGGATCCGCCCGGAAGATATTCTCACGCTGCAGAGTCGAGGTGAGAATATCGCGGCGAAAGTCAGCGTAGCCGAACTGACCGGCGCGGAGTTCATGCTTTACGCCACCGTTGGGGGCCATGAGCTGGTTGTGCGCGCTGGCGCTGCGAATGATTATGCCTCTGGGGATAATATCGACATCCAGTTCGATATGAACAAGTGCCATTTCTTCGACGCTGAAACCGAAGCGGCTATTAGATAAGAAAGGTGTTCGCCGGAAATGCAAATTTCCGGTTTTTTTGTTTGTTACTTATAAAGGGAAAATTAAATGAGTACTCTACTAAGAAGTGCTGCGCTCGTGCTGTGCGCAGGGGTTAGCTGTGCACAAGCATCAGAAACAGCGAAACAGTGGGAATTTAATATCGGCGCGATGTATGAAATCGAAAACGTTGAGGGGCAGGGCGACGATAAAGATGGATTATATGAACCTTCCGTGTGGTTTAATGCAACCTGGGATGCGTGGACTATTTCGCTGGCGATGTATCAGGAGGGGCCGGTTGATTACAGCAGTATGACCCGTGGAACCTATTTCGACCGTCCTGAATTTGAATTACGCTATCGCTTTATCGGAACCGATGATTTTACTTTCGGTCTGACCGGTGGTTTCCGTAATTATGGCTACCACTTTAAAGATGAACACGGAGCCAAAGACGGCAGCGCGAATATGCAGCGCTACAAAGTTCAACCTGACTGGGATATTAAATTAACCGATGACTGGCGCTTTGGCGGCTGGTTTGCCATGTATCAGTTTGCCAACGATCTGGAGAAAACCGGTTATTCTGATAGCCGCGTTGAAACCGAAACGGGCTTTACCTGGACCATTAACGAAACCTTTGCGGCTAAAGTGAATTACTATTTAGAGCGCGGTTTCAATATGAACGGTTCGCGTAATAACGGCGAATTCTCCACCCAGGAAATTCGCGCCTACCTGCCTATTTCATTGGGCCAGACGACCTTAACGCCTTATACCCGACTGGGGCTCGATCGCTGGTCGAACTGGGACTGGCAGGACGATCCTGAGCGTGAAGGACATGATTTCAACCGCCTGGGTATGCAGTATGCCTATGACTTCAACAACGGTTTATCCATGACGCTTGAATACGCCTATGAATGGGAAAACCATGACGAGGGTAAAAACGACCGCTTCCACTATGCGGGCGTTGGGGTAAATTACGCGTTCTGACCGAGAGCACGCCAGGGGCGCTAAGCCCCTGGTTTTAGCGCAGCGAGGCCGCCAGTAAAAAGTGGGTATCAACGAGAACTTTTTGCGGTGCGGGCTGACCCGCAATACGCCTGAAAAGAAGATCGCAGCTCTCTTCGCCCAGTTTTCGGGTCGGGATATCGAAGCCGCCAGGTGCGGGCGTTAAAATGAGAGACAGCATCGGGTCACTGTATCCGGCGATGACCACCTGCTCCGGGATCATCAGATTCAACTCATCCGCCGCGCGATAGAGGCTAAGTAACTTCATGCTGTCGGTAGCGAATACTGCATCAGGCGGCGTGGGTGAAGACAACAATTCCAGCGCCGCCGTAAGCGCACTCTCATGGGTATAACCGCCATCCCTGATCCAGTCCGGGTTGAGGGCAATATGGTACTTTTCCAGACTGGCTTTATAGCCCGCAAGACGATCGATCGAAACATGATAATCAAGCGGGGCATGCAGACAGGCAATTTTACGGCGTCCGTTTTTAATAAAGGTTTCGGTCAGCGTGGCGCTGTCATGGAAATTATCCGTGTCGACGGAATAAATATTCTGAAACTCACCTTCGACTTTGCCGATAACTACTACCGGTACGCCATACGCATCCAGCGTGGTGAAAAAGGATTCATTTGCCGGTGAGCTCAGCATAATGATCCCTTTGATCATCTTCTGTTTTATTTTATTCACGCATTTCAGCAGATCGTCTTCGCTGCTTTTTGACGTTTGTAAAATAACGTCAAATCCTTCTTCTTCCGCTTTTGCCGTAATGGCATGCAGGACATCTGAGAAAAAAGGATTTCCGGCAGTGGTTTTGGTTGAACGGGTCGAAATAACCATAATGGCATCGAAGCCTGAAGAGGTCAGGGCGCGGGCCAGTTTGTTGGGCTGATAATTTAATTCGTCAATCGCCTTCAGCACTTTTTCACGCGCTTCGGGAGAAATATTCGTTTGTTTATTCAGAACGCGGGAAACGGTTGATTTCGATACGCCCGCAACCCGTGCGATATCATAGATGGTGGGTGACATACACCTTACTCACTCCGGACTGACAGCAATGTCGTTCATCTTACTGGAGAGAAAACGGCAATAGCAATAAATAAGAATTGATAATCAACGATCTGCCCCCATTTATTGTATTCTGAAGCCATGCGTTCAAGGCTTCCAGGCAACGAAGGACGGCGATGAAGCGACTTAAAAACGAAATCAATTCACTGGTGAACCGTGGCGTTGACCGCCATCTGCGTCTGGCCGTGACAGGGCTTAGCCGCAGCGGTAAGACGGCGTTTATCACCGCGATGGTAAACCAGCTCCTGAACCTGCACGCCGGCGCGCGTCTGCCGCTGCTCAGCGCGGTGCGGGAAGAACGCCTGCTGGGCGTGAAGCGCGTCCCTCAGCGTGATTTTGGTATTCCACGCTTTACCTATGACGAAGGGCTGGCGCAGCTCTACGGCGATCCGCCCACGTGGCCGACGCCGACGCGAGGGGTGAGTGAGATTCGCCTCGCGCTGCGCTTTCGCTCGAATGAATCCCTGATGCGCCACTTCAAGGATACTTCTACGCTGTACCTTGAAATCGTCGATTACCCCGGTGAATGGTTGCTCGACCTGCCGATGCTGGCGCAGGACTACCTCAGCTGGTCCCGCCAGATGACGGGGTTGTTGCAGGGGCAGCGCGCCGGGTGGTCGGCCAAATGGCGACAGCTGTGCGAAGGCCTGGATCCGCTTGCACCGGCCGATGAAAACCGTCTGGCGGCCATTGCCGAAGCCTGGACGGCGTATTTGCATCAGTGCAAGCAGGAAGGGTTGCACTTCATTCAGCCGGGTCGCTTTGTCCTGCCGGGTGATTTAGCGGGCGCGCCTGCGCTTCAGTTCTTCCCCTGGCCAGACGTGGACGGGGTGGGCGAGTCGAAGCTGGCGCAGGCCGACAGGCACACTAACGCCGGGATGCTGCGCGAGCGTTACAATTACTACTGTGAAAAAGTGGTTAAGGGATTCTATAAAAACCACTTTTTGCGATTTGACCGTCAAATTGTGCTGGTGGATTGTCTGCAGCCGCTCAACAGCGGGCCGCAGGCCTTCAACGATATGCGCCTTGCCCTGACGCAGCTGATGCAAAGTTTTCACTACGGCCAGCGGACGCTGTTTCGCCGTCTGTTCTCTCCGGTGATCGACAAACTGCTTTTTGCGGCCACAAAGGCCGATCACGTCACGGTCGACCAGCATGCCAATATGGTATCGCTGCTGCAGCAGCTGGTGCAGGACGCCTGGCAAAACGCCGCCTTCGAAGGGATCGGCATGGATTGCCTTGGGCTTGCGTCCGTGCAGGCAACGCAAAGCGGGCTGATCGATCTTAACGGCGAGAAAATACCGGCATTACGCGGGAACCGGCTCAGCGACGGTGAACCGCTTACCGTCTATCCGGGGGAAGTGCCTGCGCGGCTGCCGGGTCAGGCCTTCTGGCAGAACCAGGGCTTCCAGTTTGAAGCCTTCCGCCCTCAGGCAATGAGCGTCGATCGGCCATTACCACACATCCGTCTGGATGCGGCGCTGGAGTTTTTGATTGGAGATAAATTGCGATGACGGAACCGTTAAAACCGCGCATAGACTTTACCGGAACGCTTGAGCAGGATCCTCAGGAGGCGTTTAAAACCGCGCAGACCTTCAGCGGCACGCAGGCTGATAACTTTTCCCCGGCCCTGATCGAGGAGCCCGGCGTTGAGGAAGGTCCGGCAGAGGCGGTTGTGGAAGCCGCCCTGCGTCCAAAGCGCAGCCTGTGGCGCAAGATGGTCACCGCCGGGCTGGCGCTGTTTGGCGTAAGCGTGGTTGGTCAAGGCGTGCAGTGGACGATGAATGCCTGGCAAGCTCAGGACTGGGTCGCGCTGGGCGGATGTGCCGCAGGCGCGCTGATTGTGGGGGCGGGTATCGGGTCGGTTGCCACCGAGTGGCGGCGGCTCTGGCGTTTGCGCCAGCGCGCGCACGAGCGTGATGAAGCGCGGGATCTGCTCCACAGTCACGGCACCGGCAAAGGCCGCGCGTTCTGTGAAAAGCTGGCCAGCCAGGCCGGAATCGATCAGTCGCATCCGGCGCTTCAGCGCTGGTATGCCGCCATCCATGAAACCCAGAATGACCGGGAAGTAGTGACGCTTTATTCCCATATGGTTCAGCCGGTGCTGGATGCCCAGGCGCGGCGCGAGATTAGCCGCTCTGCGGCGGAATCCACCCTGATGATTGCCGTCAGCCCGCTGGCGCTGGTCGATATGGCCTTTATCGCCTGGCGTAACCTGCGCCTGATCAACCGTATCGCGAACCTTTACGGCATAGAGCTGGGTTATTACAGTCGGCTCAGATTGTTCAAACTGGTCCTGCTCAATATCGCGTTTGCCGGAGCGAGTGAGCTGGTGCGCGAAGTGGGCATGGACTGGATGTCGCAGGATCTGGCGGCGCGTCTTTCTGCTCGTGCCGCTCAGGGTATCGGTGCGGGATTATTAACCGCGCGTTTGGGGATTAAAGCGATGGAGGTCTGCCGTCCGCTGCCGTGGATCGATGGCGATAAGCCCCGTCTGGGAGATTTCAGGCGCGAACTGATCGGTCAGCTCAAAGAGACGCTCAATAAGAAACCCGCTCCGTGAGGTTTTGTTCACTTATCGTGCTGGCTGTCAATATTTGTTGACAGCCATCTTCCCGATCACCGTGTTCTGACATATCATTTTACTGTTATTGGCTTAAAACGGTGAATTTCCCATGCGTCTTGAAGTCTTCTGTGAAGACCGTCTCGGTCTGACCCGCGAATTACTCGATCTTCTTGTTTTACGTAGCATTGATTTACGTGGCATTGAGATCGATCCTGTCGGGCGAATTTACCTCAATTTTGCCGAAATTGAATTTAACACCTTCAGCAGCCTGATGGCGGAAATCCGCCGTATCGCTGGCGTTACGGATGTACGCACCATTCCCTGGATGCCTTCAGAGCGTGAGCACCTGGCCCTGAGCGCGCTGCTGGAGGCCATGCCGGAGCCGTTCCTCTCCCTGGATTTGAAAAGCAAAGTTGAGCGCGTTAACCACGCGAGCTGCCAGCTTTTCGCGCAGAGCCAGGAGAAGCTCAGCAATCATAACGCCGCGCAGCTGATCCCCGGCTTTAACTTCCAGCGCTGGCTGGACAGCAATCCGCAGAACACGCTTAGCGAGCATGTGGTGATTAACGGGCAGAATTTCCTGATGGAGATCACGCCGGTCTATCTGAAAGGGGAAGGGAATACCCGCGTGTTGACCGGGGCGGTGATCATGCTGCGCTCGACGTTACGCATGGGTCGCCAGCTGCAAAACCTCTCCAGTCAGGATGTCGGCGCGTTCAGCCAGATTATTGCCGTCAGCCCGAAAATGCGCCATGTGGTTGATCAGGCGCGCAAGCTCGCAAGCCTGACCGCACCGCTGCTGATTACCGGGGATACCGGCACCGGGAAAGACCTGCTGGCTCACGCGGTGCATCTGGCGAGCCCGCGTGCGGCTAAGCCTTATCTGGCACTTAACTGCGCCTCTATTCCGGAAGATGCCGTTGAAAGCGAGCTGTTTGGCCACGCGCCGGAAGGCAAGAAAGGGTTCTTCGAGCAGGCTAACGGCGGCTCCGTGCTGCTGGACGAAATCGGCGAAATGTCGCCGCGTATGCAGGCTAAGCTGCTGCGTTTCCTGAATGACGGAACCTTCCGCCGCGTCGGAGAGGATCACGAAGTGCATGTGGACGTGCGCGTCATTTGCGCCACCCAGAAAAACCTGGTTGAGCTGGTGCAAAAAGGGATCTTCCGCGAGGATCTCTATTACCGCCTCAACGTCCTGACGCTGAATATTCCACCGCTGCGCGATTGTCCGCAGGACATCATGCCGCTAACGGAGCTGTTCGTTGCCCGCTTTGCCGACGAGCAGGGGGTGCCGCGTCCGAAGCTGTCTGCCGATCTCGGCACGGTGCTGATGCGCTACGGCTGGCCGGGCAACATTCGCCAGCTCAAAAACGCCGTTTATCGCGCGCTGACCCAGCTGGAAGGTTATGAACTGCGTCCGCAGGATATTCTGTTGCCTGATTACGACGCGGGGACGGTATCGGTCGGCGAAGAGGCGATGGAAGGTTCGCTGGACGATATCACCAGCCGTTTTGAGCGCTCAGTGCTGACGCAGCTGTACCGCAGCTATCCCAGCACCCGCAAGCTGGCAAAACGCCTTGGCGTCTCGCACACCGCGATCGCCAACAAGCTGCGCGAGTACGGTTTGAATCATAAGAAAGGCGATGAATAACAAAAAAGCCTCTGTAAAGAGGCTTTTTGCTTTATGGTTATTCCTTCGCCATCGGCGTGTTAACGATTTCTGTTTTTGTCTCTCCCTGAATCGATGCAATCCTGTTTTCGACCTCTTTCACCTGCTGCGGGCTGTGCAGCAGGGTATAGGTCAGGTCAAACTGCGCGCTGGCACCGGGCTGCAGCTGCTTAACCCGCTTCTGCTCGCGTTCAATCGTAACGGGGTAGGCGTAGCTGGTGCCTGGCTCAATGCCCGTGACGTAGCCCTGCTTCAGCGTGTCGGTGTTCTTCCACAAGGTCAGCACGGGCAGCTGGCGGGTATCAAACTGGATTGACGCGCCTTTATCTCCAGCTTTATTGACCACCGCCGCAAGCGTTTCGTGGTTATTGTCGGCGAGCGGTTTAATATTAAAGACCATCTCATCAAAGCCTTTTGTCGGCCCGGCATAGGTTTGCCAGTCGTTAACCCCCGCTTTGGCGTAGTCATTGAATGGGCTCACGCTCGCCGCTGGCGCAAGGAAACGCGCGCCTTCTTCAAGGATCGGCGTGCCGAAGTTGCTGTGATAGATGATTTGGTAGTCATGAGGGTAATCCGCATGGTTGGTCAGAACATCATGCAGGCTGAACTGGTTGGTTCCGGGAACGTAGCGCAGTTCGGTCATGGTTTGCAGATCCGCTTTTTTAAACGTGCTCTCTTTGATCAAACCGCGAACGCGGATCTCATGCGGGGCGGCATCCGCGATTTCAACCTCGACCTGCGAAACAGGGGTATTACCGGCCCTGCCGTGCAGGGTGTAAATTTGCCCGTCAGCGGTGACCGGATGTCCTGTCCACTCATAGCCACAGCGCACCATCATCTCGTTGAAACCATCCAGCCAGCCGAGACCGTTGCGGCTTTCAAGGTTGATGTAGGCCGGATTAACAACCTCTTTAACGGGCGAATTCCACCCCAGTCGGGTGCCAAAGCCTTCTACATTCAGAAGGTTCATCCCGCGGGTCGGGCTCAGGCTAATCGTCAGGCCATCTTTGCTGCTAATTATGATGACTTTGCTGCCTTCCTGTTTACCACCATGCAAGACTTTTTGCTCAATGCTGAACGTTTGATTTTTAACTTTCAGCTCATCACTGGAAATCTTCCAGTTTCCTTTCTCTACGCTGCTTTCAGCGCTTGTCAGCACCCAGGTTTTAGCCGCTGCATGACCAGATATCAGTACCGCAAGGAGCGTAAAAGCGAATTTAATCTTCATATATTATCCTTTTTGCTGAAACGATTATTTTCTTTCGTAAGCAAATCTAATGTTTAGATAAAAAGGGAAATGTGATGTGCTTCACTGGGGATGAAAATAGGGGAATTTAACGATTATTATGCGTTATTGATCACGCTCATGTTACATATTGTCTAAGTTATTGCATGATTAATGTGATTTGTGTGCATTTGTGCTTTAACGATTCAGCTTTGGCGCAATAAAAAACCCCGCCGCGGCGAGGTTGAGAATAAGTTGTATAGAATGCTAAGTACTTATTATGCTTTCAGCACGTCCAGCGCGGCAGTGTAATCCGGCTCGGTGGTGATTTCGTTAACCAGTTCGCTGAAGACAACGGTGTCGTTTTCATCCAGAACCAGTACGGCACGTGCTGCCAGACCTTTCAGTGGGCCTTCCGCGATGCTGACGCCGTATTTCTCGAGGAAATCTGCGCTGCGCAGGGTGGAGAGGGTAATAACGTTGCTCAGGCCTTCGGCACCGCAGAAACGGGACTGGGCAAACGGCAGGTCAGCGGAAATGCACAGCACAACGGTGTTGTCCATTTCAGTCGCCAGCTGGTTGAATTTACGCACGGACGCGGCACAAACGCCGGTATCAATGCTTGGGAAAATGTTCAGTACTTTGCGTTTACCCGCAAACTGAGCCAGTGTGACGTCAGACAGATCTTTAGCCACCAGAGTAAAAGCCTGCGCTTTGCTGCCAGTCTGCGGAATGGAACCTGCAACAGCAACCGGGTTGCCCTGGAAATGAACGAGTTGTGACATAGATATCTTCCTGTTTACATATAGTTAACGTCGGGGCTAGTGTATGCCATCAGCGGATAACACGGCAAACCATATTTTTCGCCTTTCCGGGCTGCAAGGAGTCAGTGATGAGAAGCGTTAAGGTCTATGAAGAAGCCTGGCCATTGCATACCCCGTTTGTGATCTCCCGCGGCAGCCGAAGTGAAGCCAGCGTGGTCGTAGTCGAAATCGAAGAGGAGGGGTTTAAAGGCGTTGGGGAATGTACGCCATACCCGCGCTATGGAGAAAGCCCTGCGTCGGTGATGGCGCATATCATGACCCTGGTGCCAGAGCTGCAAAAAGGGCTCACGCGCGAGGCGTTACAGCAGCGTTTACCCGCCGGGGCAGCACGTAATGCTATCGACTGTGCGCTCTGGAGCCTTGAGGCCGCCAGGCAGCAGCAATCGCTGACGTCCTTGCTGGGAGCGGCGATGCCGGAGTCCGTCGTGACGGCGCAAACGGTCGTGATTGGTGAGCCGGAGCAGATGGCCGCCAGCGCAAAAGCGCTCTATGACGCCGGGGCCACGCTGTTAAAAGTGAAGCTCGACGATCGCCTGATCAGCGAGCGGATGGTCGCCATTCGCTCGGCGGTTCCCTCGGCCACGCTGATTGTTGACGCCAACGAGTCGTGGCATCCCGAGGGGCTTGCCGCCCGATGCCAGCTGCTGGCTGACCTGGGCGTGGCGATGCTGGAGCAGCCTCTGCCAGCGAAGGATGATGCGGCGCTGAAGAATTTTATCCATCCGCTGCCCGTCTGTGCGGATGAAAGCTGTCATACCCGCGAGAATTTGAGCGCGCTAAAGGGCTGCTATGAGATGGTCAATATCAAGCTCGACAAGACCGGCGGGCTGACAGAGGCGCTGGCCCTGGCGGCGGAAGCGCAGGCGCAGGGCTTTTCCCTGATGCTGGGATGCATGCTCTGCACATCCCGGGCGATCGGCGCGGCGCTGCCGCTGGTCAATCAGGTCCGTTTCGCCGATCTGGATGGCCCGACGTGGCTGGCGGTTGACGTTTCACCGGCGCTTAATTTTACCAGCGGCGTGCTTCATCTCTGAGGCTGCCAGCGCAGAAGCTCCATCATCGCGTTTAAGTATTTTTCGCTGGCTTCGTCGGAGGAAATCGGCGGGAATTCAGCGGTGATGCAGGGCAGGCTCAAATCGGCGCACCAGCTACCGAACGATCCGGGTGTTTCATAGCCCACGCTGGTGACGAGCGGCAGGGAGAAAGCCTGCGCCAGCCACGCGCCCAGGTCGGAGTGACGCGGATCTTCAATGCAGGCCAGCGGATCGTGGAAGGAGACAACCCATGCGGGGTGGATCTTATGGATAAGCTGGCACAGCGCCTGCGTTTCCGGCTCGGAGCCGGGCTTGTCTCCCGTCAGCAGCACCACGTCCCGCTCCTCGGCGGAGCTGTTCCAGCGATAAACCGTTTCGCCGGCGCGCCAGTTTGCCGCCGGGAAATTACGGTTCAGGTCGACTCCCCTCGCATTCGCCCGTAAACCAAGCTGACAGCCGTCCGGATTGACGGCAAGAATTACGTGGTGACGTCGCAATGAAGGCGTCAGCGTCCGCAGCGCGCAGGAAAGCGTGACGATGGACGAGTTCTCATCTCCGTGCGTGCCGGCAATGATCAAACCGCTGCTGCGATCGGCATCGGGCGCCGGGAAGCAGATCAGCGACGCGCCTAAAAATGAGCGGCCATATTGCTCAGCGCCCGGCGGAAAGGCTCCGCGCTCCGCTCGTGGTCGGGTGATTGCCATACGAAATCCTGATAAAGAAGTCTCTACTGGCAGTGTTGTGCAAAACTCGCTGTTAATCAAATAGTTTCCGTAACGGTTGAGAATTGCCTTAAATCACTATTCAGGCGTAAGGTATTTGCATTTCTCTGTTTCGAAACAAATAATTACGCATCTGCTTGTTACCTGAATTTATTAAAGGGGATCATATGAAGCATCCTGTTTCGCGTCTCTGCGCTGCACTGTACCTGTGCGGACTCTCTACACTCTCGTACGCTGCTGATGTGCCCCAGGGCACGGTACTGGCGCAAAAACAGGAGCTGGTCAGGCATATTAAAGACGAGCCTGCTTCGCTCGATCCGGCAAAAGCTGTGGGATTACCCGAGATTCAGGTGATTCGCGATCTTTTCGAAGGGCTGGTGAATCAGAACGAGAAAGGGGAGCTGACCCCGGGCGTGGCGACGCGCTGGCAGAGCAACGATAACCGTATCTGGACGTTTACCCTGCGCGATAACGCGAAATGGTCAGACGGTACGCCCGTCACCGCGCAGGATTTTGTCTACAGCTGGCAGCGTCTTGTTGACCCGAAAACCACGTCTCCGTTTGCCTGGTTTGCGGCGCTGGCAGGCATCAACAACGCGCAGGCCATTATCGATGGCAAAGCGGCGCCAGATACCCTGGGCGTGACGGCGGTGGATGCCAGAACCTTACGCGTCCAGCTGGACAAACCGCTCCCGTGGTTTAGCAACCTGACGGCGAACTTCGCCTTCTATCCGGTGCAAAAAGCGAACGTTGAAAGCGGGAAAGAGTGGACGCGTCCGGGCGCCCTGGTGGGTAACGGTGCGTACGTCCTGAACGACCGCGTGGTGAATGAAAAACTGGTTGTCGTGCCGAATACGCACTACTGGGACAACGCGAAAACTGTCCTGCAAAAAGTGACCTTCATTCCGATTAATCAGGAATCGTCCGCCACTAAGCGCTATCTGGCGGGGGATATTGATATCACCGAATCGTTCCCGAAAAACATGTATCAGAAGCTCCTGAAGGACATTCCGGGACAGGTGTATACGCCGCCTCAGCTCGGAACCTATTACTACGCATTTAACACGCAAAAGGGCCCGACGGCCGATGCCCGGGTTCGTCTTGCGCTGAGCATGACTATCGATCGCCGCATTATGGCAGAAAAGGTATTAGGTACAGGCGAGAAGCCGGCCTGGCATTTCACCCCTGACGTGACGGCGGGTTTCACCCCAGAGCCTTCACCGTTCGAGCAGATGTCCCAGCAGGAGCTGAACGCTCAGGCGAAAACGTTGCTCCAGGCCGCAGGTTACGGTCCTAAGCGTCCGCTGAAGTTGACCCTGCTGTACAACACCTCGGAAAACCACCAGAAAATCGCCATTGCGGTGGCGTCCATGTGGAAGAAAAATCTCGGTGTGGACGTCAAACTGCAAAACCAGGAGTGGAAAACCTATATCGACAGCCGTAATACCGGCAATTTTGATGTGATCCGCGCGTCATGGGTAGGCGATTACAACGAGCCGTCGACCTTCCTGTCCCTGCTGACCTCAACCCACAGCGGTAATATCTCGCGTTTCAATGACCCGGCCTACGATAAAATTATCCACCAGGCAACGCTGGAAACCACGGCGAAAGCGCGTAATACGGACTACAACATGGCGGAGAAAATCCTCATGGAGAAAGCGCCTATCGCGCCCATTTACCAGTACACCAATGGTCGTCTGATTAAGCCCTGGGTGAAAGGCTACCCTATTAATAACCCGGAAGACGTGGCGTATAGCCGGACGATGTATATCGAGAAGCACTGATGTTTTATGAGACCCGGCGCGGGAATGCGCCAGGTCTGCAATACGCGGTACCGCTTCATCCGCTATGCGTGGCCCAATGCCGGGTCTCTGTTATTCTAATAGCGCATTAAACTTCGCCAGCCACTGCGGATGCGCGGGCCAGGCGGGAGCCGTCACCAGGTTACCGTCTACATGGGCCTGATCGATGCCGATAGCGGCGTAGTGTCCGCCGCTGAGACGGACCTCAGGCGCGCAGGCCGGGTAGGCGCTACAGGTTCGTCCTTTCAGGATCCCCGCGGCAGCAAGCAGCTGTGGGCCGTGGCACACTGCGGCAATCGGCTTACGCGCGGCGTCAAATGCCTGTACCAGCTTTAAGACGTCCTCATTTAACCGCAGATACTCGGGGGCTCTCCCGCCGGGGATGAGCAGCGCGTCGTAGTCCTGCTCCTTTACGGCTGAAAAATCGGCGTTGAGGGTAAAGCGGTGACCGGGCTTTTCGCTGTAGGTCTGGGCGCCGTCAAAGTCATGGATTGCCGTCATGATGTAATCGCCTTTCGTTTTGTCGGGGCAGACCGCATCTACCTGATGGCCAATCATCTGCAACGCCTGAAAAGGCACCATGGTTTCGTAATCTTCGGCGTAATCGCCAACCAGCATCAGGATCTTCTTGCTCATCTTTCCTCACCTCTATCAATAAAGATGATTAAGATATAGCCTGGCGTGGGTGAATTGCCGGAAATAAAAAAGCCCGTCAGAGCACGGGCAACATAAGCAAATGAATAAGTGATTCGTTATCAACGTTGTTGGAGGATAACGCCGCGTATTTTACGCGGCTGTAAGGGAAGCAGATACCTGACATATTCGGTAGGTGAAACAAGCGATTAAACGTGCGTTACGGTGCGTCGAAGGTCGGGTAAAGGCTATTTTCAAGAAATTCGACGAGATGCCAGATCTCACCGCTAAAAATAAACCAGAAGCCAAATATAATAAGGAGTAAAATAATTAAGGTGAGTATTATTTCTGTTTTTCCCATTGCGGCTTTTACCCACCTGACGCTAATTGATTCGAGGTGGGCATTGTAGCGGGGCTTTTCCGGATACTCCAGTTTCATGCCGCAAGCACTTTATTGCGTCCGTCATTTTTAGCGCGATACAGCGCATCGTCCACACGCTTAAACAGCTCGTCAATACTCTCTCCCTGATTGTGCCGCGCCACGCCAATGCTGACGGTAAACCGCGGCAGGCCCGGAATCGTAATGCGGGCAACGGCTGCGCGGACTGACTCGGCAATCTGCATCGCGGTATCGAGAGAGGTGCGGGGCAGCAGGATAACGAACTCTTCGCCTCCCCAGCGGAAGACCATATCGCCCTCCCGACTACAGGCTTCCAGCGTCCGGGAAAGGGCGATAAGCACCTCATCGCCTTTCAGATGGCCGAACAGGTCATTAATGTTTTTGAAATGGTCGGTATCCACCAGCAGCAGGCTAAATTGCTGCTGCGCGGGAAGTGTATTCAGGTTGCTTTGATCGGTAATCGCGTAGAACTGGCGCCGGTTGAGTAACCCCGTCATGGAGTCACGTAACGCCGCATGTTCCAGCTCCTGCTCCAGCCTTTTTTGCTCGGTGATATCGTGGATGATGCACAGCATCAGCTTGTCACCGTAGATCTCAATGGGCCCGGCATACGTCTGAACGTGGCGGGTGGATCCATCGGCAAGGCGGTGAACAAAATTGAGCGGCTTATGACCACCGGGCAGCGCGGCAATCGCAGTCATAATGGGCATCACATCTCGCCCCAGCGTATTTATTTCCCAGGTATGCTTACTGCACATGTCATCATGTGAATAACCATAAAAATTGAGAGCGGCCAGATTCGCATCGACGATTTGACCGTCGCGGGCCGGATCGATTAACAGCATCGGGGCGCTGTTGGTCAGAAAAAAGCGCGCATAAAAACCCTGCTTTTTCCGCCGGTAGGTAGCGGAACGGCTGGCCTTCAATCCTGAGAGTATTTGCTGGGAGATGCCCTCGAAAACAATCACATCGCCCCAGGGCGCGTAGTGGGCAAGCGAGAGGCGACAGCTTAACGGCGTATCCTGTCCATCCCGGCTCGTTGTCCAGATTTCGACGATCTCCTGCTCTGTTTTCAGTTCAGATACATACATCGACAGGACGGTTTGCGCACTGGCAGAGTAGATCCCTTTGCGCAGGTCATCGAGCGTTTTATCCCCCATGATCTGCGTTGCGGACACATTCGCAAAAATGATCTTTTCCGACACGGGTGAAACGAGCCACACGGGTGTTTTAATTACATTTAACGCATCAAAACAAGGTTGCGACATAGGCGTTTCCTGTTCATCGACAACATGTGTCTGACAATCATGACAGAATTGACTCGCGTGTACTCCCTTGAAACATACTCCACTTAACCCCGTCAGGCATGATTTTTTTGAGAAATAAATGCGGGGTCCGTTTGAATTTTATTAATGGGTATAATCTGTTTGTCTGAGTTTATCTGCAGCAGTAGCCACGGTACCTGCTCGGCAGGTAAGGGCCGGGAGAAAAGGTAACCCTGCAGGTAATCGCAGCCGAGACGGGTGAGAACCGCCTGCTGTTCTTCCGTCTCGATCCCTTCTGCCACCACGTTCATCTCCATGGTCCGGGCGATACTGATAATGGTTTCAACCAGCTTGTAGCTTTTTTCATTTTCCAGCATCGACGTGACAAAGCTTCTGTCGATTTTGAGCTCTTTTGCCGGAAGCACGCTCAGCATCAGAAGGTTGGAATAGCCCGTCCCAAAATCATCAATCGAGACAACGATCCCCGCGTGATTAAACGCATTGAGCAACTCAATGCTGCGGTCGAGATTTTTAAGCGCGGTGCTTTCCGTTACCTCCAGGATCAGCCGGGACGGAGACAGGCTATATTTTTCCAGCATCGACGAAACGATCTGGAAAATATCCGGCTGTTCAAACTGGATGGGGGATAGGTTGAGCGACAGCGTCCACTGGCTGAAACCTTGCTCAGTCCAGAAATGAAGCTGTCGGCATGCCGCTTCAATGGCCCAGTTACCTACCGGAATAATTAAACCCGTTTGCTCCAGGGAGGGGATAAACAGATTGGGCAGTACAACCCCTTGCTCAGGATGCCGCCAGCGCAGAAGGGCTTCAAAACCGTGAATGGTTTTATCTCCCGCATGCCAGGTTGGCTGGTACCACAGCTCAAACTGATCGCGTTCAAGCGCCTGCGAAAGCTCCTGCAGGAAACCGGGTTTCGCCGGGATCGCCGTTGACATCTCGGCCCGGTAAATCGCCCAGCCGTTGCGGCCCTCTTCTTTGACACGATGTAGGGCTGCATCCGCCTTGAGCTTCAGCTCGTGCAGCGTTTCGCCATCCTGAGGGTAAAGGCTGACACCCGCGCTGATCGTTGTGCTTAGCGTGTGCCCACAGATAGAAAGAGGGCGTCGCACGTCTTCAAGCAGCGCGGTGACCAGGGCGTTGAGCCTGTCGTCGTCACATTCCGGCACCAGCAGGATAAAGGCGTCGCCTCCCAGCCTTGCCAGGGTCATCTCACGCGTGAGCCGTGCCGTGATGCGCTGCGCGACCGCGATCAATAGCTCATCACCGACCCCATGACCCCATGTATCGTTAACGCGTTTGAAGTGATCGACGTTCAGGAAAATAACCGCAAAGGGCTTTTTGCTCAGCAGCGCGCTGCGCAGACAGTCCTGCATGCGGAGATCCATCTGGTGGCGGTTTGCGAGCCCGGTGAGCGCGTCAAACCGCGCCTGTAGCTCAAGCTGGCGGTTGAGCTGATGCAGATTATCCGTCAGCCGGCTGGTGCGCCGGTGGGAATCGATAAGTGAGATGATTAACATCACCCCGAGCAGGCAGAGCGTGGTGACTGAAACCCAGATGGATAACCCCAGCTCGCCGATCCCGCCCGGGAGGGTATGCGCCATTTCCTGAAACTGCGCGGCACTCATGCCGGTATAGTGCATCGCACAAATCGCGGCAGCCATGACGAAAGCCGCGATAATGCGATCGATAAAAACGCCTTTGCGTTTATCCCGCAGACGAAAAGCCAGCCACAGCGCCGTACCGGAGGCAACAACGGCAATAACCACGGACAACCCCACGAGGCGGCGATCCCAGATGATGCTGCCATCCAGCATCAGGGCCGCCATACCGATGTAGTGCATCGACACCACGCCAGCGCTCAGGATCGCCGTGGCAAAGATCAGTCGAAAGGGAGAAAGTTTTTTGCCCGCGACGGCAATATTAAGTGCCGTGGCCGATGCAACCACCGCGACGCCCAGTGACGCAAGGGTTAACCAGAGGTCGTAGCTCATCATCATGGGCATTTGCATCGACAGCATGCCGATAAAGTGCATCGACCAAATGCCAATGCCCAGCGTGACCCCACCGGCAATACGCCAGAAGAGGGCAGCCTTTCGGCTGGAGAGGGGGATCTTTCCGGCGCTGTCCAGCGCCACAAAGGAGGCGATAAACGCCACCAGATAAGAGATAGCGATTAACACAGGGTCCCACGATATATTGAGCATTATGCAGTCCCACGTCTGAGAGGGTTACCGATTTCGCCTGCCGGGTACATCTTTATCGGGCAACGAACATGCGCATTCAAACCATATTAGTTATTTATCGTGAAAAATGACCAGTCATATTAATACTCTAAAACTTATTAAGAATATAAAATATATTCTCTTGTTAATATATTAAGCATTGCTAAACAAGAACGAATAACAGTAGCAAAGCTCCTTAAATAGGAAGGCGATCGTATCGTCTCACCGCGGGCGATACTATCGCTTAAGATGGCGGGAAACCAGTATCGCAGCATGCTGAGCAAAACATTTTCACTAATACGCTTTTTTTATCTGACTTAAGACAAATCTCAGGATGCTAACGGCGAAACAAAAAACAAGCGTTGTTTGCGATGAAAAACTTCCGGGCCAATGCTATAAGTCTAAGTGCCGACCAAAATATAAAACGTGGGTATTATCATGCTAAAAAATATTAGTGTCAGGACCTTTATTATCGGGTTCCTTTTCTCTCTTTTTTTGGTAAGTGCGGGTGTCGTTGTTCTATTTTCCAGCAATACGTCTCTCTTTATTTCGCTTAATGTCATCAATTTCGTTGCGCTATTTTTGCTCTGGGTCTATATGACGAAGTATCTTGTGACGCCGATCAATACGGTGAAGAGGAGTATTGAGGAGGTGACCGCAGGTAACCTTGGCGTATCTATCCCTGAATTTGGCAATAACTGTGCGGGCCGACTCATCCCCGGTATAAACAGCCTTTCCGGCAATATTGCGACGCTGGTGCGGGAGATCAGGGCGTCATCGCAAACTGCTATGACCTTATCGGACCAACTCTCGGCACGTAGCGCTCAGCTATCGGTGAAAACCGAGCAGCAGTCTGCGTCTTTGGTGCAAACCGCAGCCAGCATGGAGCAAATGGCCGCGAGCACCAAAAACAATGCCGATAACACCCGCCTGGCGAGCGAGCAGGCAAATGTGGCGACGTTACAGGCGCGCAAGGGCGGTGAGCTCATGGGGCAGGTCGCCAGCAATATGCAGTCCATTACCGAATGCGCGCAGCAGATGACGGAGATTATTTCGTTGATTGACGGCATTGCGTTCCAGACGAATATCCTGGCGCTCAACGCGGCCGTTGAGGCGGCAAGGGCGGGCGATCACGGAAAGGGGTTTTCTGTCGTCGCGGAAGAGGTAAGAAACCTGGCACACCGCAGCGCAGAGGCCGCGAAGAATATCAAAACGCTGATTGAAGTCACCAGCAGTAACGTCACGCAGGGAGCCAGCGTTGTGTCACAGGCAGAGAAAAATATGCATGAAATCGTGACGGGCTCGGGGAATGTCAGCCGCTTAATGGACGAAATTTCCTCGTCAACGTCAGAGCAGGAGAAAGGTATTTCTCAGATTACCCTGGCGCTATCGGAGCTGGAGCGGGTCACGCAAAGTAACGTGGCAATGGCAGAGGAGCTCAATGGTTCCTCGGACGTACTGCGTAATCAGGTGATTGAGCTGCAGACCCGAACGCGTAATTTCAGACTTGACCAGGGCTCTCCTTCCTTATTATCAGGCGGCTCGCCATCCTTCCTTCAGCGGCCAGAACACTCTCTCTGACAGTATCGTAAAGCCTGGCATGCCAGGCTTTTTTAATGCCCCCGGCCAGAATGTACAATTCCTGAGCGATTTCAGCGCGATGGGATACATAGTTGTTGCTTAACACCTGATGAAAGCTAGACTGACACCGAAAGAGGTAAAAAGGTGGAGGCGCTGTGGAAAGCATTAAAGGATCTGAACTAAACGTTCCAGACGCAGTTTTTGCGTGGGTACTGGATGGCCGCGGCGGTGCGCGACCGCTGGAAGATAATGATGCGATCGATAGTGCGCATCCCTGCTGGCTACATCTGAACTACACCCACCCGGACAGCGCTGACTGGCTGGCCTCGACGCCGCTGTTGCCCAATAACGTGCGCGATGCGCTGGCGGGTGAAAGCCTGCGGCCCCGCGTGAGCCGAATGGGTGACGGGACGCTAATCACCCTGCGCTGCATTAACGGCAGCACGGATGAACGCCCGGATCAGCTGGTTGCGATGCGTGTCTACATGGACGACGGGCTCATTGTGTCGACCCGGCAGCGAAAAGTTCTGGCGCTGGATGACATCGTCAACGATCTGAAAGAAGGCACCGGGCCGGTCGACTGCGGCAGCTGGCTGGTGGACGTCTGTGACGCCCTAACCGATCATGCGAGTGAATTTATTGAAGAGCTGCACGACAAAATCATCGACCTGGAAGATAACCTGCTCGATCAGCAGATCCCGCCCCGCGGTTTTCTGGCCTTATTGCGTAAGCAGTTGATTGTGATGCGCCGCTACATGACGCCGCAGCGCGATGTGTATGCGCGTCTTGCCAGCGAAAGGCTCGCCTGGATGAATGACGATCAGCGGCGCAGAATGCAGGATATTGCCGACAGGCTGGGGCGCGGGCTGGACGAGATTGATTCCTGTATTGCCAGAACGGCGGTGATGGCGGACGAAATCGCGCAGGTGATGCAGGAGTCGCTGGCGAGAAGAACCTATACGATGTCTCTGATGGCGATGGTGTTTTTACCCAGCACGTTTCTTACCGGGCTGTTTGGCGTGAACCTGGGGGGAATTCCGGGTGGCGCTTATCGCTACGGCTTTACCGCGTTTTGCGTGATGTTAGTTGTTTTGATTGGTGGTGTTGCATGGTGGTTGCATCGTAGTAAATGGCTGTAAATTTACGCTTTTTTCAGCTTTTAACGGGATCAAAACGCTCTTTTAATTGAGCGAAGTCAATAAACATCTACCCCGTAAGGTGCAATATTACTCCCGCAGGTGAATGCAACGTCAAGCGATGGGCGTTGCGCTCCATATTGTCTTACTTCCTTTTTTGAATTACTGCATAGCACAATTGATTCGTACGACGCCGACTTCATAGTCGGCTTTTTTTTGCCTCCTGATTCTCAGCGTCTACCCTAAAAGGGACGACAGCAAATTCTGGAGGGAATGATGAGCATCCTGAACGCTCTGCTACTGCAACAATCGCGTCAATCCGATCCCGTCCCCACCGATCCGGTGCCAATGCCCGATCCCATCCCGCGTCCGCAGCCGATGCCCGACCCGCCGCCAGATCAAGAACCGATTAAATTGTCGCATCGAACCGCGAGATCTGCGAGGATACGCGCCATCTGACCGCAAAGATGACCACGAGAGACTACTGTGACCGCTTTTTCTACCCTGAATGTTCTGCCCGCCGCCCAGCTCGATAACCTCAACGAGTTGGGTTACCTCACGATGACGCCTGTTCAGGCGGCCGCGTTGCCCGCCATCCTTGAGGGCCGTGACGTGCGCGTGCAGGCAAAAACGGGCAGCGGGAAAACGGCGGCATTTGGCCTTGGCCTGTTGCAGCATATCGATGCGGCGCTTTTTCAGACCCAGTCTCTGGTGCTGTGCCCGACCCGCGAACTGGCGGAACAGGTCGCGGGTGAACTGCGTCGCCTGGCGCGTTTCCTGCCAAACACCAAGATTTTAACCCTCTGTGGCGGACAGCCGTTCGGCGCGCAGCGTGATTCACTTCAGCATGCGCCGCACATTATTGTCGCAACGCCCGGCCGCCTGCTGGATCACCTGCAAAAAGGCACCGTCTCGCTGGATGCGTTACAAACGCTGGTGATGGACGAGGCAGACAGGATGCTGGATATGGGCTTCAGCGATGCGATTGACGAGGTGATCCGTTTCGCCCCGGCCGATCGTCAAACGCTGCTGTTCTCCGCGACCTGGCCGGAGGCCATCGCCGCCATCAGCGGGCGCGTGCAGAAAAATCCGCTCACCATTGAAATCGACAGCGTAGACGCGCTGCCCGCTATCGAGCAGCAGTTCTTTGAAACCTCGCAGCAGGGGAAAATTTCGCTCCTGCAGAAACTGCTGAGCCAGCATCAGCCTGCGTCCTGCGTGGTGTTCTGTAATACCAAAAAAGACTGTCAGTCGGTCTGTGACGCCCTGAATGCTGCCGGCCAGAGCGCATTGTCTCTGCATGGCGATCTGGAGCAGCGCGATCGCGATCAGACGCTGGTCCGCTTCGCTAACGGCAGCGCCCGCATTCTTGTCGCAACCGACGTCGCTGCGCGCGGTCTGGACATTAAATCCCTTGAGCTGGTGGTGAACTTCGAGCTGGCGTGGGACCCTGAAGTGCACGTGCACCGTATTGGTCGTACCGCGCGCGCGGGAAACAGCGGTCTGGCGATCAGCTTCTGCGCGCCGGAAGAGGCGCAGCGCGCCAACATTCTCTCTGAGATGCTGCAGATTAAGCTGAACTGGATGAATGCACCGGCCAGCGTCAGCGTAGTGCCGCTGGAGGCTGAAATGGCGACGCTGTGCATTGATGGCGGTAAAAAAGCCAAGATGCGTCCAGGTGACGTATTAGGGGCGCTGACCGGGGATGTGGGTCTGGACGGGGCGGATATCGGCAAGATTGCGGTCCATCCGGCGCATGTCTACGTAGCGGTTCGCCAGGCTGTTGCCCATAAGGCATGGAAGCAGCTGCAAAACGGGAAAATTAAGGGTAAAACCTGTCGCGTACGTCTGCTGAAATGACGAATGGAGCGTCTCAGAAGGTCCTTCTGAGACGCTAATCGCTTACTTCACTTCAAGCACGTTGAGACGCAGCTCTTCAAACTGATTGTCATCTTCTTCCGGCTGCCAGCCCGCTGGCTGCATGGGAATATCTTCCCGATCAAACGCCAGGTCCCCGCCGTTCACGACTTCTGACTCGTGGTTGATGCCTTTAAAGTCGAACAGCTCCACATCCGCGAGATGGGAAGGGACGACGTTCTGCATCGCGCTGAACATGGTTTCGATACGCCCCGGATAACGCTTATCCCAGTCGCGCAGCATGTCGCCAATTACCTGACGCTGCAGGTTCGGCTGAGAGCCGCACAGGTTACATGGAATGATCGGGAAACCTTTAGCCTGAGAAAAACGCTCAATGTCTTTTTCGCGGCAGTAGGCGAGAGGGCGGATCACAATGTGCTTGCCGTCATCGCTCATCAGCTTAGGCGGCATGCCTTTCATCTTGCCGCCGTAGAACATATTGAGGAACAGCGTTTGCAGGATATCGTCGCGGTGATGGCCCAGCGCAATTTTGGTCGCGCCCAGCTCCGTCGCGGTACGATACAAAATACCGCGGCGCAGGCGAGAGCAGAGTGAGCAGGTGGTTTTCCCTTCCGGGATTTTCTCTTTCACAATACCGTAGGTATTTTCTTCGACGATTTTATACTCAACGCCCAGCTTCTCGAGGTATTCCGGCAGAATGTGCTCCGGGAAGCCCGGCTGTTTCTGGTCAAGGTTGACCGCTACCAGGGAAAATTTCACCGGTGCGCTTTGCTGAAGATTACGCAGGATCTCCAGCATGGTATAGCTGTCTTTACCCCCTGACAGGCAGACCATGATGCGGTCACCTTCTTCAATCATGTTGAAGTCTGCAATGGCTTCGCCCACGTTACGGCGCAGTCGCTTTTGCAGTTTATTCAGGTTGTATTGCTCTTTTTTGTTAATCTCTTGATTTTCTTGCATTTAGTACTACCTTCGGAGCCAGCAGGGGCAAACATTGTATGCCGCGTATGGTACGGATTCCGGCGGCGAATGCCAGCACGTTTTACAGCGGGGTTATAACTGGCGCAGCAACGCCGTTAGCGTGCGGTGTGATTTAAGGACCTCATATAGCATTTTACTCGTGTTAGTTTTCCATATTTGTTATATGACCGAGGGGAACTTATATGGCATAAGAGCGTTAAATGAACATAAAAAGGAATGACTTTATGTCGCTTTATGACCTCAAAACAGAAGCACTTGCCTTACCGGAGACCTGGCACTCTCGTGTATTGGGCCGCATTGGAACTGCAAATCTTAAAGTTTTACGAATGGATGAACGCTCAGTGATTGAAGAGGTACATGAGTATGACGAGGGGTTACTGGTCATTGATGGACGTCTGGAGCTGGGCGTGAAGGGTAAAAAAATCTCTGTAACGGCTGGACAGCTCTATATCGCTAAAGCTGGCACTCCCCATACTGTAGAAACAGGCAGTTTTGGTACACTGGTTATCATTGATTTACCAGAAACGGAAGTGGCCTCGCTTTAAGCGGCTTGCGATAAGGTCACAGATTGTCAGGATTGTTGGTAATGACTCCAACTTATTGATAGTGTTTTATGTTCAGATAATGCCC